>NZ_JAAHIE010000004.1:11602-58298 GCF_010671945.1 Moorena sp. SIO4E2 | reverse complement strand
TAGAGCATGATTTTAGTGCTTTAAAGAGAGCCAGAATGTATACTTCTATAGACACTTCTCTGGATGAAGTAATTCGTGAATATTGTGCTTCTTAGTGTCTCCTCCTTATTTAAAATAACTATAGTATTCTTGGATTCGTTACCTTTGATTCCCTATATATAATACGATTGCATTAATTAAATCCCCTAACCTAGGGTAGAAATATATTTTTTAACCAAAGTAATTATTGGATTGTTTTAAATCATAAAAACTTGGTAAGTTTTAGTTTAATAACTAATTATTAACTACACCTTCAAGACTCTAAATCCGGATATTTATTAAAAATTGATCAGTTACTGGATTTAGAAAGTTCTAACAATAGTTAGTGAATACTTTGTGAATACTCTCAACTTAAAAAAGCTTAAAATTATTTCCAGACAAATTTTCCCGAAAAAACTGAACACTTAAGACATATTTCTGTTCCCTGTTCCCTGTTCCCTGTTCCCTGTTCCCTGTTCCCTGTTCCCTGTTCCCTGTTCCCTGCGCGCAGCGCTATCAGTTATTAATTTTGGACTCTGATAGTCTTGGTAAAAAAACCCAGCACAATATGGATCGGAACCATAATTCCAATCAAGATGGTAGTGCTAACTAGTAGATAGGGATTGTTTGGTATCCCACATTCCGCACTTCAAAGTGTAGTTTGGAAGCTACTGGGTCCCGCTACGGCAACACAAACACTGATAACAGGTTAATTTATAACACCTTAAGTATTCCTAATCAACAATATCGCCAGCATTACCAGAGTATAGATACTAGAGTCTACATACAACACCGAATATTACAAACTGACCTGTGGACTCTCGGTTCACAGTCTATCGCCCTGAATTTTATCCCTGACTCCCAGAGCCACTGGATCTAGACTGTGATACACCCATAATTCTATATCCCAAAGGAATCATTACAAATGTGACCTTGCACTGTCAATAAAAACCCAATAAAAAGCTGTAGCCAATGTCTTAGAGGATTTGGCTACATCGTCGCGGCTAAATGCTAGGCATTTAGCCCACTAATCTACCGCTTTATTGAGACTATTATCAATTAACCCAAAATTTTAGGGAAAAATTTGCCCAAAAATTATTTTAATTATGTAATTATAATTAATTGATTTAATTTGTCAAGTGTTCAATGTAACTAATTTACTATCATGGAACCTAACTATCCATTCCGTGCCATACTGGAATCAAGCTACCTGATCTGATCAGCTTACTGATCCCTAAAAGCCTGTGTGACACTTAACTAGAGAATTTCCATTGGAGTTGTAAACCTAATTGCTTAGGGAAAGGCAAGAGGAATCCCCCCTAACCCCCCTTAGTAAGGGGGGCGGGCAAGAGGCAAGAGCTAATCAAGTATATAAAGATTTTTGGGAATCGAAAAAACTGTAATACTTGTTTACAATTCATTGGGAAATTCTATAGCAGTTTTCAATTGGGTGAGGTACTTTCGTCCTGGGTTTTAGGGAGTAGGGAGTAGGCAGTAGGGAGTAGGAATCCCCGCGCGCAAGGGGGTAATAAAATTGAATGTACCTCATCGGTATGATCAACACTCTATATTCCTTATAATTATTCAAACAATTGATCTTCCTTGGTTTTGGTCATCTCTGACTCAAGACCATCAGCAAAAGGTGCACAGAGTAAGGCGATGACAGTAGATCAGCTCATAGATGTACTCACAGTTATGGGGTACACTAAATTGACTTCCCTTCAGGAATGGATTCTGTACCAAGCCTGGGAAGAAAAAACCTATGCCGAGATGGCGGAGGAGATACACTACGGTAGTGAATATCTCAGGAGAATCGCTTCTAAGTTATGGCTATTGCTCAGCAAGATTTTTGGCAAACCAATCACCAAGGGCAACTTCAAACCAGTTTTAGCTAGCATTCCTCTGAGTCCCTTACAGCAAGAGCTAATCGAGCAATATTACCAATCCTTGAGCCAATGCCCAACCTTTCCCATTGGAGTAGTCCCCCTATCATCAGCGTTTTACATTAAACGTCCCGTTGTCGAAGAAATGGCTTACCAAGCCATTGAACAACTCGGAAGTCTAATCCTGATTAGATCCCCGAAAGAGACCGGTAAAACCTCTTTGATGCTGCGGATAGTAGACCGGGCAAAATCCCTAGGTTACGGAACAGTATGGATTAATTTTGCCCAAGCAGAAAGAGCGATTTTAAGTAATTTAGATCGGTTATTACGTTGGTTGTGTGCTAATCTATGTAATCAACTGGTGCTTGCCAAGCAATTGGATGAGTATTGGCATGAGGACATCGGCAGCAAAGCAAGCTGTAGCTCTTTTTTTCAAGGACATATCTTAGAGTCCCTTGAACAGCCCCTAGTTTTGGCGATGGATGAAGTGAATTTGCTCCTTGAGCATAGGCAAACAGCTCTTGACTTTTTTATTCTGTTGCGATCTTGGTCTGAGGCTGCCAAACACGTCACACCTTGGCAAAAGCTGCGGCTTGTGCTTGCTTACTCCACAGAAGTTGATATTCCTGTTAAAATAGCTGACTATTTATCGAATTTAGGATTGCCCATTGAATTACCCCAGTTTAACCTTCAACAAATTCAGCAGTTAGCCCAGCTTTATGGACTCGATTGGTTTAGAGGTCAAGCTAGGGAGAAATTAATGGCTATGGTGGGGGGACATCCGAAATTAGTGCAGCTTGCTCTCTATCACTTGGCTTGTCAAAACCTTAGCCTAGAACAACTTCTTGATCAAGCACCTACCCGAGAGGGAATTTATAGGGATCATCTGCTGCTAAAATTAACTAGACTTAGGCAAAATCCTGAGTTAGCCACTTTCTTCAACAAGGTGATTCAAACCGATAGAGGTGTTGAGTTAGATTCAATCTTAATCAATAGATTAAAGAATCTAGGTTTGATCATCTTTGACGGAAATCACGTCATGCCAAGTTGTGATTTATATCGTCAGTATTTATTAGCACAGCTTAAGGAGGCGTGATTGATCGCCAAGCTAATTGGAACCGCTGAATGCCTGAGCTTGTTCAAGCCATTGTTTAAGCTGTAGGCTATCAAACATTAGCGCCATGAGTAGTAAAGGAGGTAGGCTTGAGCGGTAAGCTAATTGTTTTCGAGGGAGTGGAAGGCGGTGGTAAAACTACCCAACTGCAGCGATGCTCAAATTGGCTTCGAGCTGGTGGCTTACAAGACTGTCTAGGTACTTTGGATCAAACCATGCCCGTTGTAGTCACAAGAGAACCGGGGGGAACATTATTAGGCGCTAAGGTTCGCCAACTGCTACTAGATAGAGATTCCTCACCTATTCACCCTCGGGCTGAACTTTTACTCTATGCTGCTGATCGGGCTGAACATGTTGAAGAGTTGATTAAGCCACAGTTGGTCAACGGAGCAATTATTTTATGCGATCGCTACACGGATTCCACAATTGCCTACCAGGGTTATGGCCGAGGTATTGACTTGAAATTGATCGAGGAGCTTAATCAAATTGCTACCGGTGGACTGGAAAGTGACCTCACCCTGTGGCTAGATATTGATGTCGAAATTGGTCTGGAACGGGCGCGACAGCGGGGAACCGTTGACCGCATGGAGCAAGCTGACTTAGCATTTCACCGACGAGTGCAGCAGGGATTTCAGGAGTTGTATCAACAAAATCCCGATCGGATTGTTCGGGTAGATGCTAGCTACAGTGAGGAGGAGGTGCATAATGCCATTCAGAAGATTTTGGGTGAACGGTTGAGAACATGGTTCCAGGAGCGTTCGATTTTATCCTAGGGCAAGACCAAGCGATCGCATTATTGCACGGAGCAATTACAACTAACCGCATTGCCCCTGCCTACCTGTTTGCTGGTCCATCTGGGGTGGGGCGGAGTCTGGTAGCACGGGCTTTTATTGAACAGTTGTTTTGTCAAGGTATCCCCGCTGATGGGCAAGTCTCAATTAAAAAACGACTTATTCAGGGCAATCACCCGGATGTATTGTGGCTAGAGCCAACCTATCTCCACAATGGTACACTGGTGTCTGCTACAGAGGCTGTCCAAAAAGGAATTCAGCGTCAGGCACCCCCCCAAATTCGGTTGGAACAAATTCGGGAAATTGCTCGGTTTCTGAGTAATTCTCCTCTAGAAGCATCACGCAAGGTAGTGGTACTAGAGCAGGCAGAAACTATGGCAGAGCCAGCAGCCAATGGTTTGCTGAAGACTCTCGAAGAACCGGGAAACGCTACGTTGATAGTGATCGCACCTAACACTGAATCTTTGTTGCCGACCCTAGTGTCTCGCTGTCAGCGGATTCCATTTTCTCGGCTGGGGCCCGAAACTATGACAACAGTGCTGCGGCAAACCGGTCATGAACAAATTTTACAGGAACCATCAGTACTCGCCATTGCCCAGGGAAGTCCGGGGGAAGCGATCGCTGCTTTTGAGCAACTCAAAGCCATGCCCCCAAACTTACTCACCCAACTTACCCAGTTACCCCACACATCCCGTCAAGCATTAGCACTGGCAAAGGAAATTGACAACAACCTGGATACCCACACTCAGCTTTGGTTAGTGAAGTATTTACAACACTGCTACTGGCAATCACACACTCAACCAGAGATGATTAAAAAGCTAGAGCAAGCTCGGCGATACCTGCTCAGTTATGCTCAGCCGCGATTGGTTTGGGAGGTAACCCTGTTGGAATTGAGTATTCTTGAAGCATGAAGGGTTAGGAGTAAATTATAAAGCATGAAGAATAAAGTGTAAAAGAGTAATTGGGAAGGATCAACGATAAAGCTCCATCAAATATTTCCTAATACTGGATACTTATATGCGCTCTTACCATTAAGAATTAAATTCGCCACGGGTCGCACCTGAAGGAAAGCCTACTAATCAAAATCGTTATGACTATGATCTAATTGTAAAGGTTCGTAAATAATCAATTAGATTTGATACCATTTGTGTGGTAGGTTACAGATCATGTCATGGTCTCGGCATGGACATGGGATATTGGTTAGATCATTTTCTTATCCATGAACTCCCTCTCAAGATGTATCTTTTTAGCCAGCACTTTGAGAAATAGTATGGGTAGCAAGGTTTGAGGTGACCACCACTTGATCAGCAATCTGTAGCCAACTGACACCCTAGACACTATAAGGAGAATAACGACATGACTACGACAGAAGGATGTCTCCGGGTAGGCCAACTGGCTCCCGACTTCACGGCCACTGCTGTATTCGAGCAAGAGTTCAAGACAATTAAACTGTCTGACTATCGTGGTAAATACGTCGTTCTGTTTTTCTATCCCCTAGACTTCACATTTGTTTGCCCTACTGAAATTACTGCATTTAGCGATCGCTTTGAAGAATTAAAAGAACTAGGCACCGAAGTCCTTGGCGTCTCTGTTGACAGTGAATTCTCTCACCTGGCTTGGATTCAGACTGACCGCAAGGATGGAGGTGTAGGCGATCTAGCTTATCCTCTGGTTTCTGATATCAAAAAAGACATCAGCACCGCTTACAACGTTCTTGACCCGGAAGCCGGTATTGCCTTACGTGGTTTATTCATCATGGACAAGGAGGGCATAATCCAGCATGCTACTGTCAATAACCTCTCCTTTGGTCGTAGCGTTGACGAAACCCTGCGTACCTTGAAAGCAATTCAATACGTTCAAGCTCATCCCGATGAAGTTTGCCCAGCAGGCTGGCAACCAGGTGACAAAACTATGAACCCTGACCCTGTTAAATCAAAAGTTTACTTTGCTGCGGTATAACTGAATCGCGAATATCTCCGCCCTCCTACCTTGAAGACGGAGCTTTGATACTGGGAAATTGAGTGGGTATAATACCTGTTCAATTTCCCATTAAAATTATGAGGGTAGTGATAAATAGGTAGTGATAGAACATTGCATTTCTGGTAAGCAAGTTGACCATTGCTCGATTAGGAAATCTTATCTAAATTCCTAATAGGCTAGAGGATATAGCACGGCAGTAAAGGAAAACAACAGTTGCTGTCCCCCCGCACTACCCCAGTCAAGAATGCTCGTTCTTTGTGGGAAAATGGTCAAGAAGTCTGTGTCAGTACCTCTCGCGAGTTGCGAGATTCTTCCTAAGAAGGATGCCAAATGATATATAACGCGATGCTCGGTACAAGCCGCTACGCGATTGGCCTACGGCCACGCTACGCGAACGCATCGGGATAGCAATACAAGATATAGACTTTCCCTGTTGAGTAACTTTTATTGCTTTGTCTGTTGGGTCGAACATAGTGAAACCCAACCTTGGCAATGGTTTTGTTGGGTTTAGCTATCGCTCCACCCCTGCCTACATAAAATCCAGGGTTTTTGCACTCAAGTCAGTCAATCAGGCAGTTATCAGGGTCTATCACGACGCGGCCACCCCCTCAAGGGTGGAGCTATAGAAACTTTCGTCTGCACCTCAAGGACTTAAAGAAAATCATTGGTGTGGTGAGCCTCAGTCTGCAACCTTAGTTTGTGTAGTCACTACCTATCCGTTACATGCACTTATCCGTTGCCCCATTTATCCATCACCCTGTCAGCCGAAACCCTTATTTATACCGCACTTCGGAGGGATTAGTTATTTTTATACCAGATTTGTTAAGTATTGTGACCTTTCCCATGATATGATTACGTCTGGTTTGTGAAAACAAGCCAGATCACTGGACTAGCATTTGCTGCTACCGGTGAACTTGTCAGATGACCCTCTTGAGAAACCATTGACCATGGAGGAAAACACGCAAACAAGTTACTTATCCCCTTCAACGAGTTCGTCAATGCAGGAGTATTACCAACTCAAACAAACTCTGTTGTTGGTCACCCTAGTCGCGACAGGGATTATTTTCATCTGTGTGTGGCTGGTTTACTCCCTCAACATTGCCTTAAATTATTTGATCGGGGCGTGTACTGGTATGGTTTACTTGAGAATGTTGGCTAAAGACGTAGAGCGGCTAAGCCAACAAAATAGACGTCCGAGCATGGCTCGGTTTGCGGTTTTTATTGGGATAATTGTAGTAGCCAGTCAATGGCAAAAATTACAAATACTTCCTATATTTTTAGGGTTTCTGACGTACAAAGCCGCAATTATCGTCTATGTGCTGCAAAGCCTAGTAAATCCTACCTCTAAGTAAGATTTATTTAAGTCGGATTTATTGGTAGGATAAACAGACGTTTCACCCTTGACAGAAATCTGGGTAAATCTCCAGAATGGAAATGATAAATGCTTTAAACGTTCTGAATTCTTTACCCCTTGCTTCCTTAGAAGTTGGTGAACACTTTTATTGGCGGATTGGCAATTTAACATTACACGGTCAGGTTTTTCTCACCTCCTGGGTAGTGATTGCTATTCTGGTAGTAGCTTCCCTTGCGGCAACTCGAAATGTCCAAATGGTTCCTGGCGGTATCCAAAATGTGATGGAGTACGCCCTAGAATTTTTGAGGGATTTAGCGAAAAACCAGCTGGGGGAAAAAGAATATCGCCCTTGGGTACCTTTTATCGGTACACTGTTTTTGTTTATCTTCGTGTCAAACTGGTCAGGAGCCCTAATTCCTTGGAGTATTATCGAGCTACCATCCGGTGAGCTGGCGGCTCCTACCAATGACATCAATACCACCGTTGCTTTAGCCTTACTAACATCCTTGGCGTATTTTTACGCTGGTTTGAGCAAGAAGGGTTTAGGTTACTTCGCTGGCTATATTCAGCCAATACCAATCCTCTTGCCGATCAAGATTTTAGAAGACTTCACCAAGCCCCTCTCCCTAAGCTTCCGTTTATTTGGCAATATTTTGGCAGATGAACTGGTAGTAGCCGTGTTGGTGCTGCTAGTGCCTCTGTTTATTCCCTTGCCAATTATGGCGCTAGGTCTATTTACCAGTGCAATTCAAGCCCTGGTCTTCGCTACCTTGGCAGCTGCCTACATTCACGAGGCAATAGAAGTCGAAGGCGAAGAACATTAAGGGATAACCTTATGATGGGAATGGCACGGTAGCCTTAAATTAGGAATAGTTGGAATTGATGACTCCTTCGGAGAATCCTTCTGACTAGTAGCTCTGTATTTTGTTCTTTAATCACGGATAAGAAAAATCATCATGGATCCAATCGTTGCTGCTGCTTCAGTTGTCGCTGCTGCTCTTGCTGTCGGTTTAGCTGCTATCGGCCCTGGTATCGGTCAAGGAAACGCTGCTGGTCAAGCTGTAGAAGGTATTGCTCGTCAGCCGGAAGCTGAAGGAAAAATTCGCGGTACTCTGCTGTTAACCTTGGCATTCATGGAATCCCTGACTATCTATGGTCTGGTAATTTCTCTGGTACTGCTGTTTGCTAACCCATTTTCTTAGAACCTGATACTTTATGTAGAGACGTTGCAGGCAACGTCTCTACATGGTAGGTCTGATACGGTCAATTGTTCGGTTTTATTCCGATTGGGAATCTGTGAAAAATGTTTGATTTTGATGCTACTCTGCCTCTGATGGCATTGCAGTTTCTGGTTTTGACAGTTGTATTAAATGCCATATTCTATAAGCCACTGACAAAAACCCTCGATGAGCGTGACGAATACATCCGGAATCAGGAATCTGATGCCAAAGAACGCTTGTCTAAAGCCGAAAAAATGGCTAAAGAGTATGAAGAACAGTTGGGTCAAGCCCGGAAGCAGTCTCAAGCTGTGATCGCTGCTGCCCAAGAAGATGCCAGAAAAATGGCAGCTCAAGCGATCGCTGAAGCCCAACAAGAAGCTCAGGCTGAACGAGCAAAAGCTCAAGAAGAAATTGATCAACAAAAACAGCAAGCAATGGCTTCCCTCGAACAACAAGTCGATGATCTATCTAGCCAAATCCTAGAAAAATTGTTAGGGCCAGCGTTAGTAAGATAAATGGTTGGGCCTTGACCGCCTGACCCATATATTTACTACAACTCCTAAGAGATTGGCGATGTGGGAGTACTGTCAAACTATGTCAAACTATTAATTATCTTGAGATAATTGTCTTGAGATAATTGTCTTGAGATAATTATCTTGAGAGTAGGTGGACAGGTCATAGCTTAGCAAGATTATGCGTTCAAAACAATTGTAAACGGATATGATGGGGAATTTAGTATTATTGGCAACAGAAGCTCATGGAGAAGGTGGTTTCGGATTAAACTTTAATATTCTTGAAACCAACCTAATCAACCTGAGTATTTTGTTGGGGGTACTGTACTACTTCGGTCGCCAATTAGTGGGAAACGTTTTGAGTGAGCGACGCTCAAAAATTGAACAGACTATTAAAGAAGTAGAAGCTCGTCAAAGACAAGGAGCCGAAGCCTTAGCAGATCAACAGCAGAAGTTAGCTCAAGCCCAAGTCGAGGCAGAAAACATTCGTGCTGCAGCAGAAGTTAATGCTAAAGCAGCTAAAGAGGCAATTTTGGCCGCTTCGGCTCAAGAGATAGAACGGATGAAAGAATCAGCAGTTCAGGATTTGAACTCGGAAAGGGAACGAGCCATGGCCGAACTACGTCAGCGAGTTGCTACTATGGCAATGGCTAAGGTGGATTCCCAACTAAGAGAGACATTAGATGACTCTGCTCAACAACAATTAATTGACCGCAACATCGCTCTGTTGGGAGGTGGCTCATGAAAGGTGGTTTTTTGAGTGGCCAAGTACTCGAACCTTATGCAGAAGCTTTCCTCGATTTGGCTAAGTCCGATAACGAACTCAAAGGCAAACTGAGTGAGGATGTAGATACTCTGCTGAATCTTTTGAAAGAATCGCCACAATTGCAGGAGTTTTTAGGCTCTCCTGTGGTCAAAGCTGAGGATAAAATCGGGGTGTTGCAACAAATTGCTGGGGACCAACTTCACCCCTACACCATGAATTTTTTAAGAATTCTAGTAGACCGTGGGCGCATTGTGTTTTTGGAAGGCATTTGCCTGAAGTACCAAGAACTTCTCAGGGAGTTAGATCAAACTGTTTTGGCTGAGGTCAGTTCAGCAATAGAACTCAGTGAAGCTCAGCAAGAATCAGTTCGTGAGAAAGTTAAGTCCCTCACGGGAGCCAACCAGGTGGAACTGCAGACAAAAATTGACCCGGATGTAATCGGTGGTGTGATCATTAAAGTCGGGTCTCAGATATTTGATGCCAGTCTCAAAGGACAACTACGTCGCATCGGTATGGCTCTGACCAGTTGAAGTACGTCACGTTGGTGGTTGTTAGCCTGAGGCTTCCCTTTTAGGGTAGGTTAGTAAGTTAAAAGTTAACCCCTTGGGAAATAACCTTGAACAGTTAATAGTCAACAGTCAAAAGTCAACAGTTAATAGTTAACAGTAAACAATTAGTTAGTTAACGATAAAAACACATCATGATTAGCATTAGACCAGACGAAATTAGCAGCATTATTCGGCAGCAAATTCAAGGGTATAACCAAGGTTTTGCGGTTTCCAACGTTGGAACGGTTTTGCAAGTTGGTGATGGTATTGCCCGGATTTATGGCTTGGAAAAGTGCATGGCTGGGGAACTGCTGGAGTTTGAAGATGGCACCGTTGGCATTGCCCTGAACTTAGAACAGGACAATGTGGGTGCAGTGCTGATGGGGGATGGTTTACAGATCCAGGAAGGTAGCTCGGTTACTGCTACTGGTAAGATTGCTCAGGTACCCGTCGGAGAGGCACTGATTGGTCGGGTAGTTGATGGCTTGGGTCGTCCCATTGATGGTAAGGGGGATATTCAAAGCACTGAATCCCGTCTGGTGGAATCCATTGCCCCAGGGATTATTGCGCGGCGTTCAGTTTGTGAACCCATGCAAACTGGAATCACCGCTATTGACGCTATGATTCCCATTGGACGGGGTCAGCGAGAGTTGATTATTGGTGACCGACAAACCGGGAAAACTGCTATTGCTGTAGATACGATCATCAACCAGAAACAAGAAGATGTAATTTGTGTCTATGTTGCTATTGGTCAGAAGGCATCTACGGTAGCCCAAGTGGTGAATACCCTCCAGGAAAAAGGAGCATTAGACTACACTGTGATCGTGGCAGCGAATGCCAATGACCCAGCTACTCTACAGTTCTTGGCTCCCTACACCGGTGCCTCGATTGCCGAGTACTTTATGTACAACGGTAAGGCAACCCTAGTGATTTATGATGACTTGTCTAAGCAAGCTCAAGCCTATCGCCAGATGTCCCTACTGCTGCGCCGTCCACCAGGACGGGAAGCTTATCCAGGAGATGTGTTCTACGTCCACTCCCGGTTGTTGGAACGGGCAGCTAAACTGAATGATGAACTGGGTGGTGGTAGTATGACCGCACTGCCTATTATTGAAACTCAGGCTGGTGACGTATCAGCTTACATCCCGACTAATGTAATTTCTATTACCGATGGTCAAATCTTCCTCTCCTCTGACCTATTCAACTCTGGTGTCAGACCAGCGATTAACCCTGGTATCTCAGTGTCACGGGTAGGTTCTGCTGCCCAAACCAAGGCCATGAAGAAAGTGGCTGGTAAGTTGAAGCTAGAACTAGCCCAGTTTGACGACTTGCAAGCTTTTGCTCAGTTTGCCTCCGACTTGGATGCCGCAACCCAAGCTCAGTTGGCTCGGGGTCAACGTTTACGGGAAGTGTTGAAGCAACCTCAGAATTCACCCCTAGCTGTGTTTGAGCAAGTGGCAATCGTTTACGCTGGACTCAATGGCTATCTCGATGATGTGCCTACTGATAAGGTGACAACTTTTACTCAGGCACTGCGGGAGTACTTGAAAACCAGCAAGCCAGAGTACGTTGAGATCATCAAAAACGAGAAGAAGCTCACTGATCAAGCCGAAAGCATTCTAAAGGAAGCGATCGCAGAATACAAACAGACCTTCCTAGTCTCTGCTTAACAGGTTAAAGATTAGTTTCGGTTGCAGGTTAATTTCCGTTGCAGGTTACCGGTTAGTAGGTTGCAGGTTAGTAGGTTGCAGGTTAGTAGGTTGCAGGTTGCAGGTTAATTTCAGTTGCAGGTTAGTAGGTTGCAGGTTCTCTAAAAAACAGTCAACCTACCCTACACCGAACCCCAAAGGCCAACAACCAGACAACCTTCAACCTTCAACCAGACAACCTTCAACCTTCAACCAGACAACCTTCAACCTTCAACCAGACAACCTTCAACCTTCAACCAGACAACCTTCAACCTTCAACCAGACAACCTTCAAGCCGAGACAACCGTCATCCTTGAACAGATTATGCCTAATCTAAAAGACATTCGCGATCGCATTAAGTCAGTCAAAAATACCCGGAAAATCACCGAAGCGATGCGCCTTGTGGCTGCGGCTAAGGTACGTCGTGCTCAACAACAGGTGACTGCCACCCGTCCTTTTGCTGACCGCTTAACACAAGTTCTCTACGGTTTGCAAAACCGGATGCAGTTTGAAGATGCCAATCTGCCCCTACTAAAAGAACGGGAAATCAAGAATGTAGGCTTGCTCGTCGTTTCAGGGGATCGAGGACTATGTGGCGGTTACAATACTAACGTTATCAAGCGTGCCGAAAACCGTGCAAAGGAACTACAGGAGAAAGGGGTTGGCTACAAATACGTGCTAGTTGGACGCAAAGCTATTCAGTACTTCGAGCGCCGCAATCAGCCAATTGATGCCAAGTACACCGGTTTAGAACAGATTCCCACAGCATCAGAAGCATCTATGATTGCTGACCAACTCCTCTCCCTGTTTCTGTCTGAAACCGTAGACCGGGTGGAGTTGATATACACCAAATTCGTCTCATTGATTAGTTCTCGACCTGCGGTTCAAACCCTGCTACCCCTAACAGCTAAGGGACTAGAATCACAGGATGATGAAATCTTCAGACTGACAACTAAAGGTGGTGAGTTCAAGGTGGAGCGGGAGGTAGTCACAAGGGGAACTACCGAGACTTTCCCCCGTGACATGATTTTTGAACAAGACCCCGTGCAAATCCTCGATGCCCTGTTGCCTTTATATCTAAACAACCAGTTACTACGGGCATTACAAGAGTCAGCAGCTAGTGAACTGGCTTGTCGGATGACAGCAATGAGTAATGCCAGTGATAATGCATCGGAACTGACTGGTAAACTAACCCTAACCTACAACAAGGCACGGCAAGCCGCAATTACCCAGGAAATTCTGGAAGTTGTGGGTGGTGCTGAAGCACTCGGTTAATTTCATTTTATTTAATTAGTACCGATTTTTATTTAATTGATTCAATGAAATGATGAGGTCAAGGCGTGATGACTGAGTTCCTTACTCAGACTATTTGGGTAGTTCCTATTTACAGTTGGATTGGGGCATTTTTAACTATCCCCTGGGCAACAGGAATAGTGCGTCGTACAGGACCAAGACCAGCGGCTTACTTTAACCTGTTGATGACACTTTTCGCCTGCATTCATGGCTGGCTAATCTTCCAGGCTTCATTACAAGAAGCCGTGCAAGAGATACAGTTTCACTGGCTAATGGTTGCTGATATTGACATATCCTTTGTTCTGGAAGTCTCACCAGTGAGTACTGCAGCAATGGAGTTTATCACCAGCCTAAGTCTATTGGCTCAACTCTATGCTCTTGGATATATGGAGAAAGATTGGGGATTAGCTCGCTTCTTTGCCCTGATGGGATTTTTTGAAGGGGCATTGATTGGAATTGTCTTGAGTAATTCCTTATTCCTGACCTATGCTCTGTTGGAGATGCTCACGCTGTGTACTTTGTTAATTGTGGGTTTTTGGTATGCTCAGCCTTTAGCACTCAAAGCTGCCCGAGATGCTTTTTTAACCAAGCGTGTAGGAGATATCTTGCTGCTAATTGGGGTGGTGAGCTTAGCCACCTTTGCGGGAAGCTTAACCTTTTCAGACTTGTATACCTGGGCTTATTCAGCTAATCTACCGCCACTCGTAGGTAACTTACTGGGATTGGCTTTGATTGCTGGTCCAATTGGTAAATGTGCCCAATTCCCCTTGAATTTATGGTTGGATGAGGCGATGGAGGGACCGAATCCCGCCTCAGTACTTCGGAATTCCTTGGTGGTGACTTGTGGTACTTATGTGCTGATTAAACTGGTGCCGATTGTGACCATGATCTCACCGTTGACCTTATCAGTGTTAGTAGTTATTGGTACTATCACAGCACTAGGCACCTCAATGGTAGCGATCGCACAAATCGATATTAAGCGATCGCTTTCCCATTCCACCAGCGCTTACATTGGTTTAGTATTTATCGCGGTTGGAATGCAGCGCTCTGATATTGGTGTGATTTTACTGGTTGCCCATGCCTTTGCTAAAGCCCTGATGTTTATGAGCATCGGGGGGGTAATCTTGAACACCAATAACCAAAATCTAGCTGAAATGGGGGGCTTAGGGTCAAAAATGCCCGCTACTAGCACTGCCTTTGCCGTGGGTATCGTTGGTCTGATTGGACTTTTCCCCCTGGGTGGCTTTTGGGCAATGAGTGAAGGGATTAACGCCTTTTGGTTTGATGCCCCTCTTCTGGTCATACCCTTTCTCTTCGTTAACGCAGTTACTGCCTTAGGTTTAGTCCGGGTGTTTCGGCTCGTTTTCCTAGGGAAACCCCAAGCCAAGACCCGTCGAGCACCAGAAGTACCGTGGGCTATGGCATTACCAATGGTAGCGTTAACCATACTGACATTGCTGGTACCAGTGCTAATGCGTCCGATGGAATTGCTATCGGAATGGGAGTACCTCAATCCCCTAGCCGAGGTAACCTTGGTAATCTCTGGTGTCGTAGGTTGCACTGCAGGGGCTTTAATTTACCTACCCAGAACCTGGTCGCGGTCAATTCGGATGCCGTTGAAATTGTTCCAAGACCTATTCGCCTATGACTTTTACCTGGACGAACTGTATCGTTACACCATCGTGTTTGCTGTTCTCCTATTTTCCAACATTACAGCTTGGATCGATAGATATATCGTTGATGGGTTAGTCAATCTGGTTGGTTTAGGAACAGTATTTAGTGGTCAAGGCCTAAAATACAGCGTTTCCGGTAAATCACAGTTTTATGTACTGACTATCCTATTAGGAATCAGCTTATTGGCAATCTTCATCACTTGGCCCTTGAATCAGTGGTCTTTGAGTCAGTGGTCTTTGGAGCAGTGGTCATTGTTCATAGGTGATTAGTTGAAGGTTAGCTGGTTGAAAGTTAGCTGGTTGAACGCGATCGCGTGGCCTTTTGGCCAAGGTTAGCTGGTTGAACGCGATCGCGTGGCCTTTTGGCCAAGGTTAGCTGGTTGAAGGTTAGCTGGTTGAAGGTTAACAGGTTGAAAGTTAACAGGTTGAAAGTTAACAGGTTGAAAGTTAACAGGTTGAAAGTTAGCTGGTTGAAGGTTAGCTGGTTGAACGCGATCGCGTGGCCAATAGGCCAAGGTTAGCCCTTTAACTGTTGAAGCTTCAACCCCAAACAACCTTTAACCCTAAACAACCTTCAACCCTCAACCCCAAACAACCTTCAACCTTCAACCCCAAACAACCTTCAACCTTCAACCCCAAACAACCTTCAACCTTCAACCCCAAACAACCTTCAACCTTCAACCCCAAACAACCTTCAACCTTAAACCCCATGACAACAGTTAGTAAACAAATGATTAGGAGACTGGTCGATTTATGTTGAGTGCCTTGATTTTGGTACCAATACTGAGTGCCGCTATAGTGGGGTTTTGGCCCGGGAATGTCACTGCTAAAGCAGCTCGTCAAATTTCCTTGGTAGTTACTGGTGGTATTTTCCTCTGGTCAGTAATATTGATGACCATGTTTAACCCCGGTGACGTGAATCTACAATTTCAGGAAAATCTTCCTTGGATTCAGGCGATCGGTTTGACCTATAGTTTAGGGGTAGATGGTCTATCATTGCCCTTACTGATCCTAAATGGTCTGCTAACCGCAATTGCCCTGTACTGCACAGATTCCAACGTCATTCGCCCTAGGTTGTATTACGCTCTGATGCTCTTGCTGAATGGCGCTGTTGCCGGTGCCTTCCTAGCTCAGGATTTACTGCTGTTTTTTATCTTCTATGAGCTAGAACTCATTCCCCTATATTTGTTGATTGCCATTTGGGGGGGTAAGCGCAGAGGCTATGCTGCAACCAAGTTTCTCCTCTACACAGCCCTTTCCGGAGCCTTGGTTCTAGCGTCATTCCTCGGCTTAGTGTTTTTGAGTGGTTCCTCTAGCTTTAGCTACACCGAGACCAGGGAGCTGGCATCATTACTACCCGTTGCTCAGCAATTAATTCTCTTAGGAGCGGTTCTAATTGGCTTCGGGATTAAAATTCCCTTTGTGCCATTCCATACCTGGTTGCCAGATGCCCACGTGGAAGCATCAACCCCAGTTTCAATTCTATTAGCTGGTGTGCTCCTGAAATTAGGTACCTATGGTTTGTTGCGGTTTGGCTTAGGTTTGTTTCCGGAACCTTGGACAATTCTGGCACCTTGGTTGGGAATTTGGGCAGCAGTCAGTTCCCTTTACGGAGCTTTTAATGCCATTGTCCAGAAAGACATGAAAAAAATGGTGGCATATAGTTCTGTCGCTCACATGGCATACATTCTGTTAGCTGCTGCTGCTGCCACTGAGTTAGCGTTGGTATCCTCAGTTTTACAGATGATCAGTCACGGGTTAATATCAGCGCTACTGTTTTTATTAGTCGGTATCATTTATAAGAAAACTGGCTCACGGGATATCACTATCCTCAATGGTCTATTAAATCCAGAACGGGGTCTGCCAGTAGTTGGTAGTTTGATGGTGCTTGGTGTAATGGCTAGTGCTGGTATCCCTGGCATGGTGGGATTTATCTCTGAGTTTCTGGTCTACTGGGGTAGTCTCCAGGTATTGCCAATCCCAACTATCCTATGCATGCTCAGCACCGGTTTAACGGTTGTTTACTTTTTACAACTAGTTGGTGGAGCCTTCTTTGGTCGTCTCGCTACCCATTTAACTGATTTACCGACCGTTAAGTTCACAGAACAATTACCAGGGCTGGTTTTAGCGCTATTGATTGTGGTTCTGGGACTACAACCAGGATGGTTACTTAATTTAAGTGAACCGATCACAGCAACTTTGGTAACGACACCACCGAATGTAGCTGTGAAGGTATCAACTAATAGTTGAAGCTTAACAGGTTGTTCGCGTAGCTTGGCCGAAATGTAGAATGCGCGAATGTAGAATGCGCGAATGCGCGAATTTATAATTCTACATTCTGCATTCTACATTTTTACAGACAACCTTCAACAACCTTCAACCTTCAACCTTAAACCAAACAATCGTCAACATAATTATTATGTTATTGAGCCAAAAAAACAAACAAAATCATCCCCTAGAGGAGTATATCAAGCGACTACAAACTGGTAGTGCCCTCCTATCAGATTCTCCACAAAACCTTATGGAAGTAGTCGGGATACTTCACAGCTACGGCATTGTTTTAGATGCTTACTCCCGCAATCTTATCTACACTGCCGATCATCAATTTTTAGTGTTTTTTCCCTTCTTTAAATACTTTAATGGGGAGATTTCCTTATCAAAGCTTTTACGTCATTGGTGGCACGACCGAATTAACTTTGAGTACGCTGAATACTGTATGCGCTCGATGTTATGGCACGGTGGTGGAGGCTTAGATACTTATCTCGACACCGATGAATTTGAGCAACTATGTGCCAAAGCAATTCAGGCAAAGTTTAAGACCAATCCCCTGATGCTGGGAATGAACAAGCTATTTCCTGAATTCTTGCCCGAACAAGTGCGAATGCTTGCCTATTACAGTGGATTAGGGCAATTCTGGCGGGTGATGAGTGATATATTTATGTCCCTATCTCAGGGCTATGACCAAGGGGAAATTAAGTCGATTCCCCAAGTGGTAGACCATATTAAAGCAGGGTTAGTCGCAGCAGCAAACAAACCCATTACCTATGCCCCTAAGATTGGGGATAAAAGGTATGAGATTATTCCCGAATCGGTTGGTTTGACCTTCCTGTCTGATACAGGAATACCCTATGTAGAGGCAATTTTCTTCCGGGGAACACCCTTTCTGGGCACAGTATCTATGAATGCCCAAGCGTACCAGATTTCCCCAGATCAAACTCGATTTACCTATGGCGCGTTGTATGCTGACCCATTGCCTATTGGTGGTTCTGGAATTCCACCGACATTGCTGATGCAGGATATGAGGCATTATCTACCCAACTATCTCAGAGATTTTTATATGCGATCGCATCGGGGTGAAATTGACTTGCGGGTTAGAATTTGCCAAACCTTCCAGAAATCTATGTTTTGTGTAACTACAGCTGCGATTTTGGGGCTAGCCCCTCATCCCATGGATACCACGGATCCTGCTGAACTTGAGGAAAATCGAGCGTATTTGGAATACTGGATGGATCGATTTATCCCCTCCCGGTTGAGAGCAGCTAATGGTCAAATGACCAACGCCTAAAACTGCCCATTACCCTGAACTACGTGTTTAAGGGTAGTGAGAGTCTCCAGGCTAATCATGCCGCTATGATGTCCTTTTTGGTTAGACATACCTAGAAACACGGAGTCTCCTGGTTGCGGATTCCGTGAAAATCTTGGTGAAGAATTAATGTAAACCGATGCACTATCTACACCTAAGGCAAACTGACGGCTTTCCTGATAAGAATCTGTCACCAGGCAGTCAGCATGACCGCTGCTATATTGATTAATCCAAGCAATCCCTGACTCTATGCAATCTACCACTTTCAACGCAATAGTTTTGCTCAAATAGGCTTGACCCCACTCGGATTCTGCTGCTAAGGTCAATTGTTCAGGAAACTTAGCCACTAGATGGGCATCACCTCTGAGTTCAAAACCGTTTTCCTTGAGGTTGTTCAACAGGGTAACTAAGGCAGAGGTTTTTTGATTCTGGTTAATCAGAATTTTTTCAATAGCATTGACCGGATCCGGCTGACTGGCGTGGCTATCTAAAACCATATGCCTAAGCAGATCGACGTTACCATTAGCAGACCAGTAAAGGTAGCAGTTACCAATGGCCGATTGCAAAACTGGTGCAGTTGATTGCTGGATCACCTGCTTGAGCAGGGTTGGTCGTCCGTGGGGAATTACCAAATTCAGATATGGATTTTGAGTGACCAAATCCCGAATCGAAGCTCCCTGTCCAGAGGGGAATAGTTCCAGACATCCCGTTGGCAAACCGACCTCATCCAAAGCATTTTGCAACGCTTGAGCAATCACCTGGTTAGATTGACTGGCTTCGCTACTGCCTTTGAGAATCAGGGAGTTACCAGTTTTGAGACAAAAGCCTGCGGCAATTGCACCTAGTTCAGGGAATGCCTCATAAATTAGAGCAATCACTCCCAACGGCATTAGCTGACAGTAGGTCTGAGATTGGTCAGTTTGATAGGAAGCGTTCATCACCCGCCGGATTGGATCAGATAAATTTCCAATCCTTTCCAGGATCCCGATAGCCATCTGTAGCCTTTCTGGTGTTAGCTTCAGCCAGTCCAAAATTAGGTCTGGCACTGCCATGTCCCTACTGGTTTCCAGATCTAGGGTGTTAGCTTCCAAAATATCATCAAAGGAGTTTCCCATTGCTTGAGCCATGGCCTCGATGCCACGAGAGCGCTCTTCTCCCTTGGTGTTTGCCAATGCCCGAGAAGCATGGTGGACACTGGCCATTAAATCATGTAACTTCGAGGCCTTGCTCCCAGAGTCTGTGTTCATTGTTAGTTAACGCCGGTAAGCTAGCCAAACCATCATAGCCGGAAGTACTGCTAGCAGTACTGCCAGTAATGCCCATACTATGATACCTGGCCCTTTTTGGGAGTGAAGTGCCAAAGGCAACCAGACAATCAGCAGAACTAAGACAATACCCAACGCTACAGGTAAGTAGCTTTCCCCAAGACTACCATGGATTGTATTCCAACGATGTCCTGTCCAAAGCCAAGCTTTTTTATAGGGGTAGTGGGTGGATAGTTGCTCAATCACATAACCACTTTCGTCTACCACAAAAATTTGCTGACAGCGATTGCAGCCAAGGGCTTCGGTCAGTGTAATTGGCACTAAATGACCCCGACGCCGACAAGGGCAGGGATACTCAGAGTTTAAGTCAATCTTTTGACCTTTTTGAGATTGCACAAGCGTTATTAAAAACCAAAAGACATCTGGTTAGGTTTATCAAAAAACCTTGAATTGGTAGTGCTGCATGATTATTTAAATATTGGGACACTATAAAGCGTATGGTGTCCCCATCTATTATAATAAGCTTATTCTTTAAGGTTATTGATGGACACTGCCACGGTTTGCATCAAGTTGGATACTTGAGCTGAAGGCAGCATGCCCAAAGTTGTATTACTTCAGGTATGACAGGTTTATTGACTATCAGTAAGCGGGTAACGCGATTCGAACGCGCGACATTCACCTTGGCAAGGTGACGCTCTACCACTGAGCTATACCCGCACCTCAACTTATCTCTTTCTAGTATGTCAGATCAGCCAAAATTTGTCAACCCCTTTTACATAAGCTTTCAGATTCAAGAAAATTAGGAAAATCTCCCAAGATTAACTCATATGTTAGGAATCAGGGTCAGATTCTGAAGCAATTGTCCAATTTGTCGAGAATGGTAGAGTTTGTTGGCTTAAAGTTCCCTGTTCAGACTCTTCATAGCCTAATATTGACTCTTGACCCCGAAAACTCCGGATCAGGTTAGCCATTTCTATGGCATTCATGGCATATTCCCAACCTTTATTGCTCTTGATTCCCGCCCGTTCTAGAGCTTGCTGCATGGTATCTACAGTTAAAATACCAAAAATAACAGGTACCCCGGTTTGAAAACCAGCAGCAGCAATGCCCTTGGCTACTTCAGCAGACACATAATCAAAATGGGGAGTTTGACCCCGAATCACTGAGCCCAAGCAAATCACTGCATCATAACGACCGCTAAGAGCAGCTTGGCGAGCCATCAATGAAATTTCAAAGCTACCCGGTACCCAAATATAGTCAACTTGAGTACCTTGGGGATTGGGATCAATGCCATGGCGTTTTAAGCAATCTTTACACCCGTTTAAGAGTTTACCTGTCACTAGGTCATTAAACCGACCAATGATAATCGCAAACCTCAGGGAGGTAGATGATGTAAAATTTCCCTCGAAAACTGCCATGACTATCGTTCTAAAGGCTGATTACAGTAATAATTTAGGTCTAGCTCAGGGAAATTATAACCTAAACCACCAAAAAGTTGAGGGCACCGACTAGAAGGACGAGAAGCACCCAGACCCCTGAACCAAGCCAAAGTAAGCGTTTTGATTGCTCCCAGTTCTGAGGTGTGGCATAAGCTACTGGTACACCGACTACCAAGACAAATGACAATAGGACTAGGGCAGTGAGTAATAGTTGGAATATAATAGTCATTTTCTGTGCTGATACCTTGACGCTAAACTTTCCTAAAACTTGTTTAAAACAGGCTAATGCCTAGCTAAGCACTATAGATTTTACCAGATGGTTTTACCTTTTCTGCCAAAATTTGTTGCAATCAATGCCCTTTTAACTTTCCCATGCAGGTGATGAGTGTGGGGCGCGGGCGCGGGGCGGGGGCGCGGGGAGTGCCATAAAAGGGATTATAGGGATTAAAAGGTCAAAGTAGTGTAAACTATTAATAGCATCAATAAAGTCAATAGGGAAAAATGGAGAGATGGCCAGATGAAATTGATGTGTAGCCTTAATTTCCAGAATTGGTAGACTAATCACTATGGATCTGATTTTGTGTCATACCACCGTTGACTTTGATGCCCTAGGAGCAGCTGTAGGACTGACTCGCCTCAAGCCAGGAGCCAAAGCGGTACTAACTGGGGGGACTCATCCGGCTGTAAGAGATTTTTTGGCACTGCATCGGGATGAGTATGCCCTGATCGAGCGCCGCTCTGTACAATTGGCTCAGATTAATTCCGTAATTATTGTAGATACTCAAAAACGCGATCGCTTAGGCAAAGCAGCTGAGTGGTTAGACTTACCACAGTTAAAGGCTATTGAAATTTACGACCATCATCCCGTACCCCAAACTGATATCCCGGCTACCTATACACAGATTGAACCTGTGGGAGCAACCACCACCTTAATTGTTGAGCAACTACAGCAATCCCAAATCCAGTTAACTACTGCTGAAGCCACGGTGATGGCATTGGGAATCCATGTGGATACAGGTTCCCTGACCTTTGACCAGACAACACCAAGAGATGGGGCTGCTTTGACCTGGTTAATGGAGCAAGGAGCTAATCTGCGTCAGATAGCTCAGTATGTTGAGCCAGGGCTATCTCCTCAATTGGAAAAATTATTTAGGCAATCTCTAGACCTTTTGCAGCGACAAACCCACTTGGGTTACACCATTTCTTGGGTATTCCTAAACACTCCTGGGCATGTGCCTGGCTTATCCAGTTTGGCGTCACGCTTACTAGAAGTAACTGAAAGCGATGCCCTGCTTTTGGGGGCTGAGTATCAACGAAACCCCAAAGGAGAAACCTCACAACCGGCAGGTTTACCAGTTGTAAGGTTTCAGGTTGAAGGTTATTCACCGTTGCCGGTTGGCGGTTTAACGGTTGAAGGTTATGAAAATTATTATAACAAGCAAAATTCAAAAATACAACCTTCAAGCCAAAATAACCTTGAAACTCAAACCCAGACTAACTTTCAATCAAATCACCTACCCGACTCGAACCCCAAAGGCGAACAAGCTTGGCCAAAAGGCCACCCTACGCGAACACCCCAAACTAACCTTGGCCAAAAGGCCACGCTTCGCGAACAACCAAATAACCTTGGCCAAAAGGCCACGCTTCGCGAACAACCAAATAACCTTGGCCAAAAGGCCACGCTTCGCGAACAACCAAATAACCTTGGCCAAAAGGCCACGCTTCGCGAACAACCAAATAACCTTGGCCAAAAGGCCACGCTTCGCGAACAACCAAATAACCTTGGCCAAAAGGCCACGCTTCGCGAACAACCAACAACCGACACGAACCTACCCTACTCGAAGGCCAAGGGTGAACAACTGTCAACCTCAGTTACAAAGCTAACGATAATTGGGCGGACGCGAATTGAGGGAACGGATTTGAACCAGTTGTTGCAACCCTTAGGAGGGGGTGGACATTCCCAAGCCGCTGCGGTTACCTTACGAGACTGTGAGGCCCAGACAATCCTAGAGCAGCTGGTCAACCAACTAAAAGACCAAATTCCCCAACCTCTGACGGCTCGGGATTTAATGTCATCCCCCGTGCGCACCATTCGCCCCAATACCAAGATTAAGGAAGCCCAGAGAATTTTGTTGCGCTATGGTCATTCGGGGCTTTCAGTAGTAGATCAACAGGACCAGCTGGTAGGAATTATCTCCCGACGAGACCTGGATTTAGCCTTGCACCACGGTTTTGGCCATGCCCCAGTCAAGGGCTACATGACGAAGCATATTAAGACCATTACTCCAGAAACCTCGATGGCAGACATTCAGTCCTTGATGGTGACTTACGATATTGGGCGTTTACCCGTTCTAGAGGATGGGCAACTAATGGGGATAGTGACCCGCACTGATGTATTGCGGCAACTGTTTCAGGAAGAGTTGAATGTTAAGCAGTTGAAGGTTGACGGGTCAAACCTGAAACCGGCGAACCTTAAACCAGCTAACATCAAGCCTCTGTTGGCTTCGAGCCTGTGGGAACTTTTGACCATAGCTGCCGAAAAAGCTCAGGAGCGGGGTTGGCATCTGTACGTAGTTGGAGGAGCTGTCAGAGACTTGTTACTAGCGGATGGGAACAAGCCACTACTGCTAAATGATATAGACTTGGTCGTAGATGGCTTTCACCGCTCAGCGGATGCGATCGCAGGAGTCACCCTGGCCAAGGAACTCCGTAAAATTTACCGTAAGGTGCGCTTGGAAGTACACGGGTCTTTTCAAACCGCTGCCTTGCTATGGCATAATGACCCGAAATTTGGCTCCCTTTGTGTAGATATTGCCACTGCTCGTACCGAGTTCTATCCTTATCCCGCTGCTAATCCTCAAGTCGAAGCTAGTTCCATTCGTCAAGACCTTTACCGCCGAGACTTTACCATCAACGCCATGGCAGCAAGGCTGACAAAGGTTAATCCCCAAGCTCAATTGCCCCTGTTGGACTTCTTTGGGGGTATGTTAGATTTGCGATCGCAAAAAATTCGAGTCCTACACGCCAATAGCTTTATTGAAGACCCAACCCGAATCTATCGAGCGGTAAGGTTTGCGGTGCGATTGGGATTTGAAATTGAACCCCAAACCAGGGAATATATCCACTATGCCATTCAGAGTGGGGTATATGAGCGTACTAAAGCGGAAAACACCAAAGTCCCAGCACTCCAAACCCGACTCAAAGCAGAACTTAACTATATGTTGCAAGCCCCCTACTGGCAACCAGCATTGCAGTTATTGTCATCATTAGGAGCGTTGCGGTGTCTTCATCCTACCCTGACCCTAGATAAACCATTATGGTGGCGAGTGCGTTTGGTTGGGCGCTGGCTACAGAGATTTGACCCAAAGCAAACCTTAAGACACTGGCAGATGCGTTTGGAAGTATTGATTGCTGATCTAGCACCAGACGAACGGGTTAAGGTAGCCAAGAATTTACAGTTGCCCGTAGACAGTGTTGAGCGTCTTCAAAAACTTGAGGGATGGCAAGGGGATTTCCTAGAATCTCTACCAACATGCCAGCTAAACAGTCAAATCGTCCACATGTTGCGCGAGTATAAATTACCTACCTTAGTATTGATTGGGGTGTATAGTCCTAGAGCGATCCGACGTAAAATTTGGCAGTATCTCACCACTTGGAGGAATGTTAAAGCGCCACTGGATGGCAATGATCTCAGAAAGTTAGGCTATAAGCCAGGAGCACACTATCGGGAAATTCTGGATGCACTCTTAGAGGCAACCCTAGACAGGGTGATTCAGGATCAGGCTGATGCTAAAGCATTTCTAGCCATACACTATCCACCTCTTGAGAAAGAATAAGGTAAAAGGTATAAAGGCGTAAGCATTCAGCAATCAGCTATCAGCAATCAGCTGATGCGCTACGCCCACGCTAGGCGAACAGCTTTTGAATAAAACAGGTAAGGATTGGAATAATGCTGAGTTACCGGAAGCTGCGATGGGATTCATAGTCTTTGGCTGATGGGCAAATCCCCAGACTTCCAATTCTCATTAATCTCGAATTATTAAATTGTCCCGTTCGCCTAGCGTGGCCATAGGCCTGCATAGGTTTATTTTAAGCTGACGGCTGACAGCTGACGGCTGAATGCTTAGATAAAGGCAAACCGACAACAGAGAACTGATAATGCTAGAATTCATCCGGTCTGATCTATCCGCATTAACGGCCTACACACCTCATCCTGGGGGCGAGGAAGGGAAAACACCAGAATCAACGGTTCCCCTAGATCGCCTGGATACGAATGAATGCCCCTTTGACTTACCAGGAGAGTTAAAGGAAAAATTAGCTTGGAGCTATCAACAGCTGATTCAAGCTAATCGATATCCCGATGGCGGACAGGGGAAACTCAAAAATGCGATCGCAGAATACGTTAACGAATCTGCTGCCCTAGACGACCGAGTAACAGCAAACCAGATTTCCGTAGGCAACGGTTCCGATGAACTAATTCGTTCTATCTTAATTGCCACCTGCTTAGGAGGAGAAGGCTCGATCCTAATCGCTAATCCCACCTTCTCCATGTATTCGATACTGGCACAGACCTTAGGAATACCAGTAGTGAGTGTAGGGCGTCGGGAAGAAAACTTTGAAATCAAGATCGACGATGCCCAAGCAGCCATTGAACAGACCCTCACAGAAACCTCGACCCAACGAGCAGCAATACGAGTAGTATTTGTAGTTCATCCTAACTCTCCCACCGCCAACCCCTTGACTCCCCAGGAATTAGACTGGTTGCGTGGTCTACCAGAGAATATTTTAGTAGTTATTGATGAAGCCTACTTTGAATTCAGCCAAGCCTCAGTAGTCCAAGAATTAGCCGACCATCCCAACTGGGTAATATTGAGGACATTTTCCAAAGCATTTCGTTTAGCCACTCACCGTGTTGGTTATAGCATCGCTGACCCAGAACTAATTGCTGCTCTCGAAAAAATGCGCTTACCCTACAACTTACCCAGCTTTTCTCAAGCTGCTGCCATAGTCGCTCTCAATCACAGACAAACTCTGCTAGCATCAATTCCCCAGGTTATCGCCGAGCGAGATAAGTTACTAAAAGCCCTATCAGAACATCCAGCCTTACAGGTTTGGCCAAGTGCTGCCAACTTCATCTACCTGCGTCTACGACAATCCGGCAACGAGTCTACTAGCAAAGACCTGACTCAGGTAACTCAGGCCATGAAAGATCAAGGCACCCTAATACGTCATACTGGAGGAGGATTGCGGATCACTGTGGGCTCTCCTGAGGAGAATACTCGTACATTGCAACGATTACAAGCAGTTCTGGGCTGAAAAGCTATTCATAGTAAACTTTTGCCTTTTGCCTTTTGCCTTTTGCCTTTTGCCTTTTGCCTTTTGCCTTTTGCCCTTGCGGGTAGCGCTATATCCTCAAGTGTTTGTCACCGAACTTAGAGTTTTAGCAATCTCTACCAGCTGAAACCCAGGAGGATAAACCCCCTCAGCTTTGATGCGCTGGATAGCAGCCGGTGGGATAGCCAAATTTAGCTTTCTAGCAACAGCTCTGACTATATCACCCCGGTCAATGACACCTGCCACAGTTTCTGCGGGAGAAAGTACGCTTACACGCTTAATGTTAAGCTCCTCTAAGCTGTTAATCACCTCCACCAAAGGTGTTTTCTCCTCCACTGTGGGAATTTCTGATAAAGGACGCACTATAGTTTCCAACGTCTCGGTGTCCCAACGACTACGCTCGACAAAATGTAAATCCTCAATTTTCACTAGCCCACGATAGCGTCCATTAGCTGCAGCGTAGTAGGGCATTGGGTTTTGCCTATCGGTTAAGATATACTCATCAGCAAAAGAACGTAACGTCTGGTTGGCTTCCACCACCCGAAAGTCACGGGTCATGGCATTAGATGCCACAAGCTTAAGTAAGACTTCTTGCAAGGTGGTTAGCTGGTCATAGGCACTGGCATTGCGAAAAATAAACCAGCCAATCAGAGTTGGCCAAATAAATGCCAAGGTACCCGTCAGCAGAGTCATTCCTAATCCCAAGGATAGGGCTACAAGCCCAAATCCCTTACCCGTTCTGGCAGCCCAACGGACACCTGTAAACAGATCCCCAGTTAGTTTCCAAACTGCTGCTTTCAACACTTGTCCACCATCTAAAGGTAAACCAGGAATTAGGTTAAATAATGCCAAAACTAGGTTGATTCTCGCTATCTCATTGGCGATGGTATATGCCCAAGCCGAGGTGGGTAATTTCCGAGTTAGCACATAAAACAGACCAAAGAGGATGAAACTTACTAATGGTCCTGCGATCGCTACTTGAAAGGCTTCTCCTGGAGTCTTCGATTCTCGGTCAATCGACGCAATCCCGCCAAATATAAATAGGGTAATCGAATTAACTTTGATACCCTGAGAGAGGGCAGNTCGGTGAACAATTCCACGGTAATTGTGCCTAAAGAGGTTTCTAAGGTTGCGGTTGGGTTTGCCATCTATGTTTCTCAGTTTTATTAATCAGAGTTTTAGTTAACACTAAACCAGGATACAGCAGGGAACAGGGAACAGGGAACAGGGAACAGGGAACAGGGAACAGGGAACAGGGAACAGGGAACAGGGAACAGGGAACAGGGAACAGGGAACAGGGAACAGGGAACAGGGAACAGGGAACAGGGAACAGGGAGGTAAGCAATCAGCTATTAGCTATCAGCTTATGCGCTACGCGCACGCGATGAATAAGCGATGCAGGGGTCAGCCGTGGCACAGGCTGATCCCTGACTACTGACCGCTGACTACTGACCACTGACCGCTGACCGCTGACTGCTTACCTTACCTACTCCCTACCTAACAATTTCACTAAACGACCTCTTACCGATCCTCTGAGGTGATGGTTTAATGTCAGAAGGAACAGATTGCACCACTCCCCATTTAGTTACTAATTCTTTTAGCAGCATCTCTTGCTGAGTCCGGTATTTGGTATAGTCTCCCCCTGAATTCATGACAGCAAACCAAACAGTGCCATAGGTTTGAGTTGGTAAGGCTCCGGCTAAGGTACTAACATAATTCAAACTACTTGAATCGCCTCGGAGATTAGTGGGCGAATAGAGCTTAGATCTGGAAACTCTTGTAAAAACTCATAAAAAAGCCATTCGTACCAAAAATCACCATTAGTTTTCCCTTCATGATCGTGACGCTCTTGCTTAATCAGAAAATAGCGATCCTCTGTGAAACTCACGAGCAAATTAAAGTTTTTGCCGGATTTTGCTTCAATCTGGAGCAGAGATTGCTGATTTTGCTCACAAATACCCTCTTCGATTAGATACTGAAAAATGTTTTTAGAGCTTAACAAAAAAGTCATTAAAAACTACGGATTGCAACTAATGGTTGATAAATTAACCCAGGATAACGCTAGTCATATGAGATGGGAATTGGGAAGAAGCGAATGGGCAATGTTAAAGAAATTATCCATTACTCATTCCCTAATCAGGATGTATTGGTAGCAAGTAAAAGCGTGAATTGGTATTAACTAGAGCTACCACCACGCTTCTGAAAGAATCCTGGAATTATGAAGATAAATTTGTTGAAAATGTTAACGTTTTGGTTAACGACTGCAGTACCACCCTTCTTAGGGATCGCGATCCCTTCCAAGTTCACGTCATTACTAATGATAATAGGCTGGCCATTGCCGAAAAAGTCATTAAAGTCTTTGATGTTAGCGGGGCGGCGTTTGCGGCGGCGTCCGCTACTGTCGTCACCTCCTTCAATCTTGTTGAGCTGATCTTCCGACACATCTGTCATGAAGTCCAAATCTTTGATAGAATCGATGAAGCTTTCCGAAGTTGAAAACAGAGCCGAACCAGCAGGACGCTGATTATAAATTTCCATCTCATCCATATTGAGTACTCTCCCTTTTCAAAAGGTTTAATTTGGGTGAAATTAGCTCTAGAGAATCGATCCAGTAATGACGATTATGGGTAGGCATTAAACATCAGGGCAATCATATATATATCGCCCAAAGTTTAGTTATTCGTTCCGCAGCCAGTAAAGCAGTTTCCCTTCCCAGTTAGGAAGAGTTTTGTTCCTAAACCCTAGAGGTTTGGTGAAGGGTAAAGTAGACTTTGCCAATCCAGAGTAAAATCCTTCACCTATTCTTACTCGATTAACTCTCTAGTGCCAAATTTATTGATGTAATGATTGGTTGTTGAAACCAACCTAGTTGTATTTAATTTAAGATAACTATATAAATTCCTGCTGTCTCGCCATTGTGGCGCAAAGGTTTTTTGAAGGTTAACCGGTTGAAGGTTAACCGGTTGTTCGCCAAAGGCGTTCCCGTAGGGTAGGTTAACAAGTTGAAGGTTAACAGGTTGAAAGTTAACAAGTTGAAAGTTAACAAGTTGAAAGTTAACCGGTTGAAGGTTCTTCACTGTTGAAGGTTCTTCACTGTTGAAGGTTAACCGGTTGAAAGTTAACCGGTTGTTTGCCCTGGGCATCCCTTGTAGGGTAGGTTGAAAGTTATTTACTGTTGAGGGAACAGGGAACAGGGAACAGAGGGTTAACAACTTGAAGATTAGAACCTGCAACCTGCAACCTGCAACCTGCAACCTGCAACCTTCAACCTTCAACCTGCAACCTTCAACCTGCAACCTCCAACCTGCAACCTTCAACAACCTGCAACCTTCAACCTGCAACCTCCAA
Organism: Moorena sp. SIO4E2; assembly: GCF_010671945.1. Classification (NCBI taxonomy): domain Bacteria; kingdom Bacillati; phylum Cyanobacteriota; class Cyanophyceae; order Coleofasciculales; family Coleofasciculaceae; genus Moorena; species Moorena sp. SIO4E2. The sequence continues at coordinate 28,489 of NZ_JAAHIE010000004.1, read as the reverse complement.
CCTGCAACCTTCAACAACCTTCAACAACCTTCAGCAACCTGCAACCTTCAACCTGCAACCTCCAACCTGCAACCTTCAACAACCTTCAACAACCTTCAGCAACCTGCAACCTTCAACAACCTTCAACCTTCAACCTTCAACCTTCAACAACCTCCAACCTTCAACAACCTCCAACCTTCAACCTTCAACCTTCAACCTTCAACAACCTTAAACCTTCAACCTTCAACAACCTTAAACCTTCAACCTTCAACAACCTTGGCCAAAAGGCCACGCTACGCGAACAACCTTGGCCAAAAGGCCACGCTACGCGAACAACCTTCAACAACCTTAAACCCAAATAACCTTAAATCTTGCAAGTTAAACCACCAGTCTTTTGGCTAAAGCGTAGGTTTTCGCCATAGTCCACCGGACAATCAATCACCGTAGGCACATCTTGAGCTAATGCTTCTTGTAGGGTAGGAATCAACTCATCCACTGAATTGACACGATAGCCTTTTAGTCCCATACTTTCAGCAAATTTGACAAAATCTGGATTGCCAAAATTCACAAAAGCCGACTCACCAAAGTGATTTTGTTGCTTCCAATCAATCAAGCCATAGCCACCATCATTGAAAATCAGTGTCACAAAGGCAGTCCCTACTCTTAGTGCTGTTTCAAGTTCCTGGCAATTCATCATAAAGCCCCCATCACCAGTCACTGCCACGATATTCCGATCTGGGTAAACCAGCTTAGCCGCTACTGCTCCTGGCAAAGCAATCCCCATGGCTGCGAAACCATTAGAAATGATACAGGTATTGGGACAATCACAATGGTACTGACGAGCCATCCACATCTTGTGAGCTCCTACATCAGAGATCACAATATCTTCTGGTTCCATGACCTGGCGTAGGTCATAGATCAGTTTTTGCGGCTTGATCGGAAAGCCTTCATCATTAGCATACTGTTCGTAGTCCTCTCGGATTTCCGACCGCAGTTCAGCAGCGGATGGTATCGGTTTACCTTCCCGGTCTCCCTGCTTCATAATTTCCTTGAGAGAGTCAGAAATATCCCCCACTACCTCCACTAAAGGAATGTAGCTTTTATCAATTTCTGCTGGACTGGCACCGATATGAATAATGGGAATCTTGCCCTCTGGATTCCACTTTTTCGGAGAATATTCAATCAAATCATATCCCACCGCAATCACCAAATCCGATTGCTCAAAAGCACAGGTGATGTGGTCCCGTTGTTGTAATCCCAGGGTCCACAAGGCCAGGGGATGAGTATAAGGAATACACCCTTTACCCATGAAGCTATTGACCACTGGAATATTCATCCGGGTGGCAAATTGGGTTAGGGCTTCAGCAGCATTAGCACGAATTGCGCCATTACCCGCCAAGATTAGGGGATTTTTCGCCTTAGAAATTGCCACAGCTGCCTTACCCAAACTACGGAAAGACGCAAAGGTTTTTTCCCGACCATCTTTGCCTAGGGGTTGGCTATTGACTGGCATGGCCGCAATGTTTTCTGGCAAATCTATGTGTACCGCTCCTGGTTTTTCGGTCTGAGCGAGTTTAAACGCTTTACGGACAATTTCTGCGGTCGTATCAGGGCGGACAATTTGCCGGTTCCACTTAGTCACTGGAGCAAACATTGCCACCAAATCCAAGTACTGGTGGGACTCAATATGCATCCGGTCTGTTCCCACCTGACCAGTTATCGCTACTAGAGGTGCTCCATCCAAATTGGCATCAGCAACCCCAGTCATTAAGTTAGTTGCCCCTGGACCAAGGGTAGACAGGCAAACTCCAGCCTTTCCTGTCAGCCGTCCGTAAACGTCTGCCATAAAGGCTGCTCCCTGTTCATGACGAGTGGTAATAAATTGAATTGAAGAATGTCTAAGAGCTTCTAGAACATGGAGATTTTCTTCTCCAGGTAGTCCAAAAACGTACTCGACTCCTTCGTTTTCTAAGCAATTTACCAATAGTTCAGCGGTATTCATGTCACCCATATCTAATCATCCCTGGTATATATAGTTTTGGTATCAAAATAATCTTTGATTGTAAAAATTCCTGTTTAGATTTCTTTTGAGATTCCTTTTTAGCTTTTTCTATTAGCCTTCGTCCATATTTGTTATTAGTTCATGACAAGCGATGCAGAGGTGCGACCCGTGGCGAATTTAATTCGCCAACGGAAAGCGCACCTAAGCGGTCTTGGGGGTTTCCCCCATGAGCGACTGCATCAAGACAAGGATTTAGCATTTGAGATCCGGTGCATCCCAATTTTTCAGAAGTCAGTAGGGATCGAGCAATGTTAAAGCAGCCTTTGATAAGCTTTTGATAACTATCAAAGAACGGGAATACTGAGTTGTATAGCCATTCTGGCTTCTATCCGGGGAACTTTAATAAAAGTTAACAGTCAAAAATTGATGTAAAAAAGTTAAAAATGTTACATAAAAACTTCCTATTTTCCCCTTCACCAGCACCACAGGGACGGATACACAGATAGCCTCACCAACAAGGTTAATTTTAAGAATAGTGCTGAGTCCTGAGTCCTGAGTCAGAAAATCCGTCAGTAGTAACTATCACTGTTCAGGATTCAAATAGAATTGCTATAGGCTAATGGTTTTAGGCTAATGGTATTAGGCTAATGGTTGTAAGCATTCAGCAGTCAGCCGTCAGCTGTCAGCTTATTTTATTCAAAAGTACCTCAACTAGTGTGGCACAGGCTTCGACGCTGGGACTTGACCCATAAGCACGGCTGATAGCACCTCAAGTAGCACCATCTGTAGCGCATAGACTGTTCGCGTAGCGTGGCCGTAGGCCTTTAGCTGTTCGCGTAGCGTGGCCGTAGGCCTTTAGCTGATAGCTGAATGCTTACTAATGGTTTTAGCCTAATACCTAGGATTTTTACTTCACCCAAACAGTTTTGATGTTTACGAACTCATGTATCCCTTGAATGCTTAGTTCTCGCCCATAGCCAGAACGTTTGATGCCACCGAAGGGTAAACGGGGGTCGGATTTGACTAAGCCATTGATAAACACTGCTCCAGCTTCAAGTTCATCAATCAGCCTGGGGATTTGCTCCTCATTGGTTGTCCAGGCACTAGCTCCTAATCCAAATACTGTGGAATTGGCAAGCTTAATAGCAGCATCAATATCCGGAACTCTAAACAATAGGGCAACAGGGCCAAAAAATTCTTCGTTATCAGCTGGAGTGCCTGGTGGGAAGTCAGTTAGAATTGTGGGGGGGTAGAAGTTACCAGCGCGATCGCTTAAAGGATGGCCACCGATAAGAACCTTTGCCCCTTGTTCAATGCAGGCTTGTACCTGTTGGTCTAAGTCTCTAAGAATACCAGGGGTTGCCAATGGGCCAATATCGGTATCTTCCGCCATGGGATCTCCCACTTTCAAGGCTTGGAATTTGTCCAGTAGGCGTTGCTGAAAGTCCTCGGCTACTGCGTCCACCACAATAAACCGTTTCGCTGCAATACATGATTGACCGTTATTGAGCATCCTAGCAGTCACACCCGTGGTAGCTGCTGCTTCTAAATCGGCACTTTCTAGGACAATAAACGGGTCACTTCCCCCTAGTTCCAGGACAGTTTTCTTGATTTGTGTCCCAGCCGCTGCGGCTAAAGCTGCTCCTGCTAGCTCACTACCAGTTAGGGTGGCAGCTTTGACCCGTGGATCCTGAATTACTGCCTCTACTTGGTCAGCACCAATCAGTAAGGTCCCAAACACCCCTTCGGGAAATCCTGCTTCAACAAAGATTTGCTCAAGGGCTAAGGCGCATTGAGGCACATTAGAGGCGTGTTTTAGCAACCCCACATTTCCCGCCATCAATGCTGGAGCAGCAAAACGGAAGACTTGCCAAAATGGAAAATTCCAGGGCATGACTGCTAGAATTACTCCTAGAGGTTGGTAGCGCACAAAGCTTTGGGTGGCATCGGTATAGGCTGGGACATCTGCTAGGAATTCAGCTGCGTGTTCAGCGTAGTACCGACAAACCAAAGCACATTTTTGCGCTTCTGCGATCGCACTTTTGAGGGGTTTTCCCATCTCCGTGGTCATCAGCGTGCCGAATTTGACTCGATCCCGCTCTACAATCTCCGCCGCTGCGTTTAGCCACTCTGCTCTTTGCTCCATTGATGTTTGGCAGTATTGCTCAAACGCCTCTTGGGCAACTGCTAGCTTGGTCGCAATCGACGACGGACTCTCTGGCTCAAAGGTTTTGATGGTTTCCCCGGTTGCTGGGTTAACTGTAGCGATCCCCATGGCTTCCTCCTCCCCCCAATGGGGATAGTACTTCCAATTCTTTGATTATAACTAAGTATTTTCACTATGACTTATTTTTGCCAAAATGGCTTAATAGTTTGATATACTTTTAAAAATCGTCAACCCATTGCCCTATAAACTACCAGTCAAGCAAGTGTTAACCTAATATCAAGTTTTATCCTACTACCACGAAATTTATCTCACCAGTTTTTAAAACAGTTATCAACCAAATTCTAGGGATTAGAGCTTAGGGGTTAGGGATTAGACATTAGGCATTTAGGGGTTAGGGATTAGGCATTTAGGGTAATGGTGTTAGGGATTAGAGATTAGGGGTTAGGGATTAGGCATTAGGCATTAGGTAAAATACAAGCAGTTGACAGCCTCAGTGCTTGACGCGGAGCTAGGAAACTAGGTCAGACCACAAATTCTAGGTATTAGGTGTTAGGTATTAGTTACAACAGGGGCATTTGATAACCTCCTTGCTAAATAGGCTTGTCAGAACCCCCTTAGCCATTAAACCTAGTCCTAAGTAGTCGGACACAATTAAAGTTAACTGTGAGGACTTCGGAGCAGGTAGCTAAGGCCGTGGGCTACGCTTTTGGGCTTTGCCCGACGCTGCGCGAACGCGAACGGAGCAGGGAGCTTCGGAGCAGTAAGGGTTTGAGTCTAAGTAATATTTCTTAATACAGTGATCAAAATTTATGTCCGACTACTTAGAACCTTAAATTAGTAGTTTGATAATTTAGTCGATTATACTTAACTGAGATAAGAACTAATGACGAGAGCTAGATTGTGCCGTATTTAATTGCTAAATCAGAGCCGAATAACCAAGAAAGTTATAAATTGAGCAGTGGAGCCAATACCATAGGACGGGAAATAAATAATAGTATTACCGTAATCCATAAAAGTCTTTCCCGCCATCATGCTCAGGTTACAATCACGAATGATCGGGTTATCCTAAAAGACTTAGGTAGCCTAAATCACACGTTTGTTAATGACGCCAAAATTGACCAGTGTGAACTCAAAGACGGAGACTTAATACGTCTGGGCAGTGTAATCTTTGAATTTGTGAGTGATGATGGCAGAATCACCCCAAATATCTTGAAGGATAATGATTCCAACTTTTCGATTGTCAGCAGGTTATCCCCAGAACAAACCCGTGTCGAAATTCAGGAATTACTGCACCATGACAGTTTAACTTATAAAGGCTCAGCCCTGAAGCTGCGAGAGCAAGAGACAGGTCAACGCTCAGTAGACAAGTTAAAAATCTTATTGGAGGTGAGTAAGCAACTTTCCTCTCCCGATGAGCCTGATCACTTGTTGAGAAAAATTCTTGACCTGCTGTTCGAGATTATGAATGTAGACCGGGCAATCATCCTCATGGTTAATCAAGACACGGGAATGCTAGAGGAAAAAGCTGTCAACTCCCGAACAGGCATACCCACCCATGAGCGATTTTATAGCAAACGAATTACCAATTTCGTACACCAGAAGGGGGATGGGGTTTTAATTGCTGATGCTGCCATTGACCAACGATTCAGTAATTCCCAGTCAGTGCTCCAGCAAGAAATCCATGCCTCCATGTGTGTACCTCTAAAACCGAGAGAGGAAGTGATTGGGGTATTGTATGCGGATAATCTCTCTAGAGCCAATATTTATTCTCAAGAAGACTTGGAGTTTTTGACGGCTCTAGCTAACCAAGCTGCGATCGCAATTGACAATGCTCAACTTTACCAGAAGATGCAGGAAGAAGCAGTAATGCGGAGTAAATTTGAGCTTTTCTTTCCGGAAGCTGTGAGTAAAAAGCTCAAGGAAGAAGGCCACTTAGAAATTATAGATACCGAAGTAACCGCCCTGTTTGCCGACATCAGTAAATTTACCCAAATGTCCTCTCGGATGAAGCCACGCCAAGTGATTGAGATGCTCAATGAATACTTCCAGGTGATGGTAGAGGATATTGTGTTTAAATACGAAGGCACTTTAGAAAAATATATTGGGGATGCCTTACTGGCTGTGTGGGGAGCCCCCTATTGCCAACCGGACGATGCTGACCGAGCCGTCCAAGCTGCGATCGCAATGCAACGAGCAGTTATTCACCTAAATCAGGATTGGTTCCAGCGGCGCAATTTAGAGATTGAAATCCACATTGGACTAAATACTGGCAAAGTAGCAGCAGGTAATATCGGTTCACACAAGCTGATTCAATACGCTACTATCGGTGACACTACCAATGTTACTAGCCGCATCTGTAGTGCCGCTCAGGAGGGAGAAATTCTAATTTCCCAAAGCACCTTCGACAAGCTGAGGGATAAAACTCTACCGTTGGAAAAAATGTCCCCGGTTAAGGTTAAAGGTAAAGACCAGCCCCTGCAACTGTATCGCCTACAGTGGGATACTTAATTCCGGGGAAGCTATAAAAGTTAAAGGTTACAGGTTGAAGGTTACAGGTTGAAGGTTACAGGTTGAAGGTTACAGGTTACAGGTTACAGGTTACAGGTTGAAGGTTACAGGTTGAAGGTTACAGGTTACAGGTTACAGGTTACAGGTTACAGGTTACAGGTTACAGGTGATTAAACCTTCAACCAAACAACCTTCAACCTTCAATCTTCAACCAAACAACCTTCAACCTTCAACCTTCAACCTTCAACCAAACAACTAAACAACCATCTCCTCAGGTTGGAAACCTAAAATCCAAATAGCCCTTTAAAATATCATGTGTAAAACTTGTTGTGACATGGTGGGTGCATAAATTGCCACGGCTGACCAGATAAGTAAATATAGATACCTAGCAAAAATTGACTGTTGCTAGAACTCTATTGACTTTATGCCTAAGTCCTGTACCTGCTCCTACCTTCCTCCTGTACCAGCGTGCTTCTGATGAGTCTGTGCATTAATCCCAACTGCTCAAATCCCCGCAACCCTGACAGTAAACTATTCTGTCAGAGTTGTAATTCTGAGTTGTTGCTGGAAGGGCGCTATCGAGTGATCAGTCAACTGGGAAATGGCGGTTTTGGCAAAACCTATGAAATTGTTGATCGTCAAGGCAACCCTAGAGTTCTGAAAGTTCTCATTAAGAATAGTCCCAAGTATATTGAACTATTCCAAAGAGAAGCCGAAGTCCTCGGCCGACTAGAGAATAGTGGCATTCCCAAAGTAGAACCTGATGCCTACTTCACAGTCTACCCCAGAAACAGCGACGAGCCAGTTCATTGTCTGGTGATGGAAAAGATTGAAGGATTGAATCTAAAGCAATACATCCAAAAGCGGGGTGCTCCCATTGACCAGAAAATTGCCATTCGGTGGCTGATCCAGCTAGCTACCATCTTACAGGCAGTACACAGTCATAACTTTTTCCATCGGGATATCAAGCCCTCTAACATTATGCTCAGGACAGATGGACAACTGGTGTTAATTGACTTTGGCACTGCCCGGGAAATTACAGGTACCTTTGTGACCAAAAAAGCCACTGGTATGGTAACAGGGGTAGTTTCCGCAGGGTATACACCACTAGAGCAGCTTAACGGTCAGGCAGTCCCCCAATCAGACTTTTTTGCTTTGGGGCGCACCTTTGTTTATCTACTCACTGGTCAAGACCCGAGTAAATTTTATGAATCCTATAATGATGAGTTAAGCTGGCGCGACAGTGTTCCGAATATTTTGCCACAACTGGCAGATTTCCTCGACTATCTGATGGCTCGTTTACCCAATCAGCGTCCCCAAACTGCTGAAGAAATTTATCAGCAGTTAGTAGATATTAACAATGCGTTGTATCCCACCAAGATACCTTTCCATACCAAAACTAGCCAAGCCTCCAAAGAAACAAAAAGCCATAAGTCAAGAATCAGTAATGGTTCTTCCCCAAGACGGCCAGCCAGTACAACTCAACCCTGGGTTGGTCCTACAGCACTGCCAATTTCTTCTGCCCCTAATCGGAATAGTAATTTACTAGACCCCAATTTTGTAGCTCTTTGCCAACAGGAACTCGCTGAGTTAATTGGCCCGATGGCTACCATTGTCTGCCAGCGTACTCTTGTCCAGCATCCTAACTCTTCCGCCCAAGAATTTGTAAAAGCTTTATCTCAACAAATTCCCAATCAAAAATATGCCCAAGACTTTCAACGGCGTTTAATGTCATCGGGTCAGTTATAGCGCTACGCGCAAGTCAGAAGTGAGAAGTCAGAAGTCAGAAGTAAGCTATGACTAAGTTTCGGAGATTAGGACATTCCTAATCTCAATGGGTAGTGCTATATAAGTAATACTTAGTAATCCTTCAGGCATCAGTTGAGCAAGCAATTAGTAATTTTGGATTACTAATTAGTTTCTGAATTCAGCATATTCATCGCCATTTCTAAACTAACTTTCATCCGATTCAGAGATTTGGCGAGTATACCAATTTCATCATCTGAATCATGGTCAAATTCTCCAGCCATATTGCCAGTACTAACTTCCTTAGCTAATTGAGCCATCTGCTTAAGAGGTTTGGTCACCGATACCTTTAGGAAACGATTAATCAGCAAGATTGCTACCAGGAAAAAACCAGTAATAATCCCAATCACCAATACCTGTAACTGCTTAGCATAATTAAAGATTTTAAACGCTGGAACTGATACAATTTTGGCACCAACAATTTCATCGAACTTCCAACCAAAACCATGCTCATCACCGTAGGTAGCAATTTGGCTAGCAGGGGCGGCTTCAGGAGTACTGTGGCATCGTAAACAGCTTTTTTCAGAAACAGCGAGAGGACGGGCAACATAAAAAATTTTTCCACTAGGAAGGGAGCGAAAACCGGTTTTTTCTGTTAGCTCTGGCTGCTGTCGAAAACTCTCCACGATTTCAGTCTCGAAACTATCAGCTTTATCTCTGAGGTTAGTTGGATTAAGGGTCGCTTCTTTATAGAAAAAATCACGATATTGCTCACGTTTACGTAAATTTTCAAAAACTTCACGAGCTGAATAAGCAGGTACTGTTTGGGGTAAAAATCTGTCTTCATTTTCTAATCGTTCAGCTAATTCTGGATTCACTTGATTATTGGTATACTCCCGCACCGAACCCATGGTTTCGATCAGAATTAGGGCTTGGTCAGTTACGACTTTTTCCCCATAGCCTTCTAAAAGTTGAGACAAAACCAAGCCACCAGTCAGTACAAGTCCTATAAAAATGGATAGCAATAGTAAGTTTAGCTTGATTCCTAAATTAAGTTTTTTTAACATTAGCCATCTCCCATAGTATCATTAGTGCCACAGCTGTTTTAGTTCTTAAGGTAATTAATTATGTTTTCCCGCCGTCTATTCTTGTTGAATCTTATATTGATTTTCACAGCTTGTAACTCACCCGATACTCCTATGCTAGGGAAATTAAGTATTGGGATCGTAAGTTACGGGGAAAGCGATCGCTTTATAGAGCCATACTCAAAGTTAATCGAATATCTTGGTGCTCGACTTAAGATGATTATAGAATTAGAACCGATTTACAACGAGCGCAGAGCACTAACTTTGATTAAGCAGAGCAAGTTGTCTATAGTATTTGCTCCTCCTGGTTTAGCAGCCATCGCCATTGCTGAGGCACAGTACATACCAGTGCTACCTCTCGAAGGAGTCAAAAAGTCACGCTCAGTGATCGTAGTAAAACTCGAAAGCCCCATCCAAGACTTGACTGAACTAGCGGGTAAAGTCATTGCTTTAGGTCAACCTGGTTCTGCCACAGGATATTATCTGCCCATCTACAATCTCTACGGTCTGACCCTAGCGGAAGTGCGTTTTGCCCCCACACCAAAACAAGTCTTAGAGTGGATTGCCTCTGAGGAGGTAGTCGCTGGAGCTTTGTCTTTAGAAGAGTTGCAACGCTACCGCCTAGACTTTAGTCAGACTAGGTTCCGGATTTTATATATAGATTCTCATAAAATTCCAAGTGGTTCTATCCTGATCGGACCAACAGTCGAGAGAAATCTACAACAGGAGATCCACAAGGCACTAGAATCTGCCTCCAGCAGCATGGCAGCATCAGTAGGATACATCCCCAATGCTAAAGCACCTGATTATGATTACTTAATTGATGTGGTTCAGAAGGTTAGACCGATTGCCGAACGGATTCAAGAAAAACCTGCTCCTTTATACAGCCTTCCATTTGAGTTGTAAAACTTCCAAACAAGGGGAGAGACCGGCAGTAGCGGAAGAGAATCGATTATATTACCATTGGGGATTTTTAACAAATAATTTAGGATTGCTACATAAGCCGTTGGCAATGTGAATGGTTGCTAGGTAATCCCCTTTGCCTACTTAGCAAGTTTGCAGTTATTTAAAGACCCATAATCACCAGGATTACCTATCCTTATTTTTATTCAAAGTAATTGCAATTATAATTTTTTAAATAACATTCATGGCGGTAAATAAATAAATTGTTAACATGAGATAAATCCTTCTCATATAAGGATTACAGTCGCTAAACTTACACAAGTTCGTCAAAACTTTTTTTTTAAATAAAGAATTTCACGAGGTATTTACAATAACGGTATTTTTTTTAAAATTTCATTATAGTTTATATTTTTCCCTGAACCATATGCGAGCCATCCGTATCAGTAATTAGAGGAACATTTATACGGATATAGGCTATGCGAATTTACACTACTCTTGCTTTAATTACTGTTTTAACCATCTGGTTTGGGGTTAATTTACCGATGATTGCCCATGGCTCAAATGCACCACTAAACTATAGTAATGATTGTCCCAGTGTAGTAGAGCAAACAGGACAAATTTTTTCTTATGGAAGAAAAGAAAACCACAAATTTGTCTCATCACCAGTAATTCCGACTACCCTGATCGCCCATCGTGGTAGCGGACGTGTGTCTCTTGTGTGAGAGTCAACTGACTGGATTCCGTTTGATGGCATATCTGGCTGCATTTCAATCCCACTGTTGGGTACGAGTAGCGGGCTACAGTGGGAAAGTGCTAATTCAATATAGTGTACTTGTAGTTGGCTTATTTTATATAATATATTGGAATAAGACATGATTAGGGTGCCTCTTAATTGGTCAATTTTCTGCCAAGCAACCTCAGCTCGCTTTCTTCGATGACAGTGAGTTAGTTCTAGTGTGGAAAAATGAAACTAAATAAGCTTGATAACCAACGGAAGTAGATGTGATTGCCCCTAAGATGATCAACCAATCCGATCTGATCAAAACCCTAAGCCCCAGTGCAATGGATCAGATCATGCTATACCTGGCTTTCAGCGCCCTGCGGACGAGTGGACACCGACATGGGGCGTTTTTAGATGCAGCAGCAACCGCTGCCAAATGTGCCATTTACATGACCTATCTGGAGCAAGATGGCAATATCCGCATGACTGGGCATTTGCATCACATTGAGCCAAAGCGGGTAAAGGTCATTGTTGAGGAAGTTCGACAAGCGTTAACAGAAGGGAAACTGCTCAAGATGTTGGGGTCTCAGGAACCTCGCTATCTGATTCAGTTTCCCTATGTCTGGATGGAACACTATCCCTGGCAACCAGGGCAATCTCGGATCAATGGCACCAGCCTTGACCTGGAAGAAAAGCGCAATCTTGAGATTAAGCTGCCAGATCACCTGCCGGATGCCCAGATCATCAATTCCTTACAATTCTTTGAATTAATAGAATTTCTCCACCGGAGATCCCAAGAAGACTTACCACCAGAGCGACGTCTGCCATTGAGTGAAGCTCTAGCTGAACACATCAAGCGTCGCTTAACCTATTCAGGAACTGTCACCAGAATCGATCACACCGGTGGCTTACCCTACTACGCTCTAACCAATGCATATTACTCGCCAGTAGATGACAAAGCCCGCACCTACACCATGATTGACGAAACAGCGCGATACTTCCGGTTAATGAGAAACTGGGCAGAGCGTCAGCCGCAAGTCATGCGAGGGTTGGAGGAACTAGATATCCCGCCAGAGAAAATCAATCAGGCCATGGAAGAGTTAGATGAAATTATCCGCCAGTGGGCAGATAGGTATCACCGCGATGATGGTGAACCAATGGTTCTACAGATGGTCTTTGGACCAAAATCTGAATAAAGTATGAAGTATGAAGTATGAAGTATAAAGTGGGAACTCGGAAGTCGGAAGTCTAACGCTATCTCAATTTATTAGATTGATTAGTTGCTTAGCAAGTTGTATGTTTTCATCCTTCATCCTTAATACTTCACGATTAACACTTCATGCTTCGCAATTAACACTTCATACTTCATGCTTCATGCTTCATGCTTCATACCTGGCTGATCCAGTGCCATGCTAGAGCTAACAGCACAACAGCGATCGCACCAATAATCGTATTAATAATATTCACGACTTCATTGGTCAACCATTCTAATTTAGATTGTAGTGTCGCACCAATTACACTCTCCAGATTGGTGGCGATGAAGGCAGCAATAACACAGAAAAATACTCCTGTCAAGTTAACCAAACCAACGCCCCAACCCACAAATGCGATCGCAGCTGAAGCAATTACTCCAGCTAGGGTTCCCTCAAGACTTACAGCTCCTTCTGTTCCCCGGGCTACTGGCTGTAAGGTAGTAATCAGGAAAGTCCGTTTGCCGTAAGCCTTACCCACCTCACTGGCAGTGGTATCGGACAGCTTAGTAGCAAAACTAGCAACATAGCCCAGTAACAATAACTGCTGGTAAGGAGCATCCACCAGTAGGGTACCCAAGGCACAAATCGCTCCAGTCAGTGCTGAACCCCAAACATTCTCTGGTCCCCTAGCACCGGAACGCTTTTCCGCAATTCCTGCCGCTTCCTTTTGCGCCATACCAATGCGGGTGACACCAGACCCTACCAAAAAGTAAAATCCGACTACTGTGTAACCTGGCCAGCTCAGAGTACCCCAAATCAGTACGCCTAATATCCAAGCGTGGACAATCCCAGCAGGGGTGAGTAATTTTTTGGGGGCTATCCATACCATGGCAAGGAAAACTGTGTTCACTGCAACAGCAACTAGCCAAGGATTTAAAGAAAGACTATCATCAAGCATAGCAAAATAGTTATATTGGTAATTAGTAATTGGTTAATTGGTAATTAGTAATTGATAATTGGTAAGTGGTAATTGATAATTGGTAATTGTAATTGCTTCCGAGCCATTACCCCAGCACTCATACCCTATTACCCATTCCCCATTATCCAAAAAACCAATAACAAAGCACACTACTGAAGCAACCGGATCCCAGATTAGGTCAGATTCTTGAATAAAGTTGAATTTCTTTAAAACCTTGGCCAAAAGGCCACGCTACGCGAACAACCTACCCTACAAGAGATCCCTGGGCAAGAACAACCTTCAACCCTTTTGCCTTCAACCGTCAAAACCTTCAACCTTCAACCGTCAAAACCTTCAACCTTCAACCGTCAAAACCTTCAACCTTCAACCGTCAACCTTCAACCTTTAAAACCTTCAACCGTTTTCCCCTCAAACCAAAACTTATGAAACCAGTCCTATTTCATCTCGCATTTCCCGTTACCGACATTGAGCAAACTAAAGTCTACTACGGTGATGGACTTGGCTGCGAAATCGGTAGAGAATCTCGCCATGCGGTGATTCTGAATTTATACGGTCATCAACTCGTGGCTCACCTAACCAAAGAAACCCTGACACCTCAGCGGGGTATTTATCCTAGACATTTCGGGTTAGTTTTTACATCCCTGGCTGATTGGGAAGCCTTACTTTACCGTACTAAACAAAAACAATTATCTTTCTACGAGCAACCCAAGACCCGCTTTCCCGGTCAACTTACAGAGCATCGCACTTTCTTCCTCCAAGATCCATTTTATAACTTAATGGAGTTTAAGTTCTACTGTCATAGTTCAGCAATTTTTGGTGGACGTGAGTTGGCAGAAATTGGCGATCGCGTTTAAGCCAAATCCTTTTCAGCAATTCTCAAACGAGAAACACACCCAAGAAGGGTTGATGAACACAAAGGTTGATAAAACTAGAAAAACCCCTTACTGAGTAAGGGGTTTTTTCAGCTAAGCTGATTGGAACTACTGATACCAAGTCCCTATAGCTTCCACGGTCGCTGTTTTGGGGGGCTAGTTCTGATCGTCAATCAGCTCAGGTTATAACCGTGTGCAGTATAGCTTAGATAAGGTTGGGGTTGAAGCCAGCCTCGGGTGGCTGGTCGATGACCATTGCATCCCTCAATTCAGACCCATTCAAGTGCCAAAAAGCAATAGTATTATTGTTGTTCCAGACAATATCATACTTGCCGTCATTATCTACGTCTGCAATACCCTGAATGCTCCATCCAGTTGAGCTTAGTATTCCTAAGGGCTCACCATCCCGTGTGAGGATGTCACCTTTGACTAGTTTCTTATTAGACATCTGCCATGTGGCAATCTGTCCACTCTCCGAGTGGTACCACAGAATCTGGTCTTGGCCATCGCCGCTGAAGTCCGCCACAGCTTCGATTTGCCATCCAGTTGATGATGGTGCTAGTACCGGCTCATCGTCTCGTGTTACCACGGCAGCATCGACTAGTTCGTTGCCATTTATCTCCCATATGCCAACCTGTCCACTATCCTGGTTGTACCACAGAATCTGATCTCGATCCCCACCACTGAAGTTACCAGCACCGTGGATTTCCCATCCACTGTCTTCGGCTATCAGTAAAGCCTGACCATCCCGTTCAATGCTCCCCTTATTCACCAGCTGGTCACCATCTATTTCCCAGATTGCAACCTCTCCAGTATCTCGGTTGTAGGCGAGAATATCATGTTTGAGGTCACCGTTAAAGTCAGCAAACTCGGTGATTTCCCATTCCATGGGGTCTACCTCACCAGACTCAATAATCACCTCCTTGATCTCGTCACCTTGCCCTTGCCAGTATTTAATGGCTCCGGTTACTTTGTTAAGCCAGAATACATCATCCGTTTCACCGTCGCCATCAAAGTCTCCAGTACCTTGGATTTCCAAATTGAGATCTTTTTCCGCAGGAAGGCTAACTGTATTTACCTGGTGAGTATCATCTATCTTCCACAGCTTATTCTCTCCTGTCAGTGAATTACGCCAGACAAACCTGGTACTATTGTCAGGAACTGACGATGTGTCATCAGCAATGGTAATCTGAGCAAACCTTTTGCCAACTAAGTTATAATCTTCGCTGGTATTTAAGACCAGGTTAACAGTTTCATCACCTTCGTCGATTCGGGAGTCGATTTCTGGAGTGATTTTCAGCTCGACGGAAGACTCACCAGCGGCAATAGTGACTGACCCATTGAGGGTTTCACTGTAGTCATCTGCGGTAGCAGTGCTACCAAAAGTCATGTAACTGACAGTAAGGTCTTCACTAGTGTCTCCGGAACGAGTGATGGTGATGCTGCCTGGGTCTTGGTCTTTTTCCGCTGCCTCAAGGTCACTAGCAGTGATCGTGACAATCGGGATGTCATTATCAAAAATATTGGCAGTGACTAACCCAACATTGCCCAGGGGATAGTTCACACTGTCCTCGGATTTGGTAATCTCGTGGCTGATGGTACTTTCGTGATCCCCTTCAACCTCTTGATCATCCAGCCCTCGCACTGTGATAGTTTGGAGTTTTGCCTCATTGAAGGTAAGCACTTGCTCTGAAGCAAAGGTAGTTCCATCTAAACTGATTTCAGTTTGATCATCAGCTTTGATAGTAACTTCTACTTCTCCAAGGGGCTGTTTAGTTAACGCAACAGTGTAGATACCAGTACCACCCTCAAATAGTATTGGGTTTTCACTGATGATAATCTCTGGGGTTGTGGTAACAGTCTCATTATCAGTAATGGTAATCTCGGTGGATGGGATATTGAGAGTTGATGGATATTTGACCTCATCCCCGGTGTTGATAATGGCGTAGCTGATGGTGCTGGTGTGCTCACCTTCGACAACGGTGTCATCCACCGCCATTACCTTAATGGTTTTGGCAGCAGTATCGACTAGGCTGACCACCACTTCGTTGTCGAAGCTCTCTCCATCAACACTGATTTCACTGTTGTCATCGGCAGTAATGGTGATTTCTACTGCCCCAGCTGGAACAGTGTCCAGAGCAATAGTATACTCCTGTGCCTCTCCCCCTTCCGTCAGAGGAGAAATTGGGGTGATGATCACTTGACCAGCAGCATCTGCCTCATTATCAGTAATGGTAATTTCAGTGGATGGGATATCGAGAGTATCAGGATATTTGGCCTCATCCTCGGTGTTGGTAATGGCGTAGCTGATAGTGCTAGTGTGCTCACCTTCTATACTCTGGTCATCCACTGCCTGTACCGTAATGGTTTGAGCAAGAGTATCACTTAGGCTGACCACCACTTCGTTGTCGAAGCTCTCTCCATCAACACTGATTTCACTGTTGTCATCGGCAGTAATGGTGATTTCTACTGCCCCAGCTGGAACAGTGTCCAGAGCAATGGTATACTCCTGTGGCTCTGCACCTTCCGTCAGAGAGGCAATCTCGCTGATCAGGACTTTACCAGCAGCATCTGCGTCATTATCAGTAATGGTGATCTCGGTGGGTGGGATAATCAGAGTATCAGGATATTTGACCTCATCCCCGGTGTTGGTAATGGCGTAGCTGATGGTAGTGTTATGGTCACCTTCCACACTCTCGTCATCCACCGCCTGTACCGTAATGGTTGTGGGG
>NZ_JAAHIE010000004.1:0-11502 GCF_010671945.1 Moorena sp. SIO4E2 | reverse complement strand
TGGGATAATCAGAGTATCAGGATATTTGACCTCATCCCCGGTGTTGGTAATGGCGTAGCTGATGGTAGTGTTATGGTCACCTTCCACACTCTCGTCATCCACCGCCTGTACCGTAATGGTTGTGGGGGTGGTATCCGTTAGGCTGACCACTACTTCGTTGTCGTAGCTCTCCCCATCGAGACTGATTTCACTGTTGTCATCGGCAGTAATAGTGATTTCTACTGCCCCAGCTGGAGCAGTATCAAGAGCAATGGTATAAGTGCCAGGCTCTCCTGCTTCTGCGATCGGGGAAATTTCCGTGATCAGGACTTGACCAGGAACAACTGCGTCATTATCAGTAATGGTGATCTCGGTGACTGGGATAATCAGAGTATCAGGATATTTGACCTCATCCCCGGTGTTGGTAATGGCGTAGCTGATGGTAGTGTTATGGTCACCTTCCACACTCTCGTCATCCACCGCCTGTACCGTAATGGTTGTGGGGGTGGTATCCGTTAGGCTGACCACTACTTCGTTGTCGTAGCTCTCCCCATCGAGACTGATTTCACTGTTGTCATCGGCAGTAATAGTGATTTCTACTGCCCCAGCTGGAGCAGTATCAAGAGCAATGGTATAAGTGCCAGGCTCTCCTGCTTCTGCGATCGGGGAAATTTCCGTGATCAGGACTTGACCAGGAACAACTGCGTCATTATCAGTAATGGTGATCTCGGTGACTGGGATAATCAGAGTATCAGGATATTTGACCTCATCCCCGGTGTTGGTAATGGCGTAGCTGATGGTGGTGTTATGGTCACCTTCTATACTCTGGTCATCCAGCGCCTGTACCGTAATGGTTTTGGCGCTGGTATCACTCAGACTCACCACTACTTCGTTGTCGTAGCTCTCCCCATCAACACTGATTTCACTGTCTTGATCCGCAGTAATGGTGATTTCTACTGGTCCAGCTGGAACAGTGTCCAGAGCAATGGTATACTCCTGTGCCTCTCCTCCTTCCGTCAGAGGGGAAATCTCGCTGATCAGTATTTGACCAGCAGCATCTGCGTCATTATCAGTAATGGTGATCTCGGTGGCTGGGATATCGAGAGTATCAGGATATTTGTCTGAATCCCCGGTGTTGGTAATGGCGTAGCTGATGGTGGTGTTATGGTCACCTTCGACAATCGTGTCATCCAGAGCCTGTACTGTAATGGTTGTGGGGGTGGTATCCGTTAGGCTCACTACCACTTCGTTGTCGAAAGTCTCCCCATCGAGACTTATTTCACTGTCTTGATCCGCAGTAATGGTGATTTCTACTGGTCCAGCTGGCTCAGTGTCAAGAGCAATGGTATAAGTGCCAGACTCTCCCGCTTCCGCGATCGGGGAAATCTCCGTGATCAGCACTTGACCAGGAACAACTGCCTCATTATCAGTAATGGTGATCTCGGTGGCTGGGATATCGAGAGTATCAGGATATTTGTCTGAATCCTCGGTGTTGGTAATGGCGTAGCTGATGGTAGTGTTATGCTCACCTTCGACACTCTCGTCATCTACTGCCTGTACCGTAATGGTTGTGGGGGTAGTATCCGTTAGGCTCACTACCACTTCATTATCGAAGCTCTGCCCATCGAGACTTATTTCACTGTTGTCATCCGCAGTAATGGTGATTTCTACTGCCCCAGCTGGAACAGTGTCCAGAGCAATGGTATACTCCTGTGCCTCTCCTCCTTCCGTCAGAGGGGAAATCTCGCTGATCAACACTTGACCAGGAGCAATATCATTATCAGTAATATTGGCAGTGAATTCTGCAACTAAGCCAACAGCATAGCTTGGATCATCGGAAACCGTAATTTCGTGCCTGATTTGACTGCTGTGCTCTTCTTCAACTTGCTCATCATCTACCGGCTGCACCGTGATTTCTTTTTCCAGAGTCTCAGCGTTGAGAGTAATGACTTGCTCTTTGGCAAACTCTTCATCATCTACCTTGATTACACTCTGGTCATCAGCAGTGAGCTTAACTGTTACATCCCCAGTGGGTCGGGTACTTAAGGCAACTGTGTAAATTCCCTCTTGACCCTCTTGGACAGATACAAGATCATCGATGAACACGATTCCAGGGTCATCGTCTGCAATATTGGCAGTATATGATGGGCCTTGTCCGATAGGATAGTTCTCAGAATCTTCTGTATCGCTAACTCTGTGAGTGATGGTGCTAGTGTGAACACCTTCTACCAGAGCATCCTGAACTGCTCGTACCCTAATGGTTTCTTCGAGTTTTTCTGGGTTGAGGTTAATGATTCGCTGAGAGCCAAAGTTGATGCCATCGAGACTAATTGTACTCTGGTTATCAGCTTGGATAGTAATTTGTACTGCTCCAGTGGGAGGAGTATTCAAAGAAACTGTGTAAGTGCCTGAACCATTGTTTTCAGTGATCGTGATGGCCTGGCTGAAGATCAGCCCAGAGTCATTATCAGCAATATCGACAGTGACTTCTTCTGGTAGCTCGCCCAGGTCATAGTCTAGGTCTTCGGAAGCAATTTCATGGCTAATTTTGCTAGTGTGATCACCTTCGACCTGATCATCATCTAATCCCTGTACTGTAATTTCTTTTTCCAGGGTTTCAGCGTTGAGGATAATCTCTTGCTCAGGGGCAAACTCTCCGTCACCCACTTTGATTAGACTCTGGTCATCGGCTGTGATAGTGACTGTTACGTCACTAGTAGGCACAGTGCTTAAGCCAATTGTGTAAGTATCTTCTTGAGCTTCCTCAACAGACAAGGTGGTCTTACTGAAAACAATCCCAGGGTCATTATCTGTAATTGTGGCACTGAAGGAGCCGCTAGTTCCTAGAGGATAGTTAGTGGTATCTCCGGTTTCAGTCACTTTGTGGCTGATAGTGCTGGTATGAATTCCTTCAACCAGATCGTCATCAGCGGCTTGTACACTAATGGTTTCTTGGAGTTTTTCTGGGTTGAGAGTAATGACTTGCTCAGAGGCAAACTCCCCTTCACTTACCTTGATTAAACTATCGTCATCAGCGCTTAGAGTAACAGTTACCTCTCCGGTAGGCACAGTATTTAAAGCAACTGTGTAAGTTCCTTCCTCACCGCCTTCGATAATTGCGATCGCACCACCAAAAATTAGTCCAGGGTCATTGTCAGTAATGTCGATAGTAACATCCTTGATCTCCTGGCCTAGAGGATAATTGGTAGTATCACTTGAACCAGTAATTTCATGGCTGATAGTGCTGCTGTGGTCGCCTTCCACAGCGGTGTCATCAACCACCTGGACTGTGATAGTTTGTCGTGTAGTTCCTTGGAGCTGGATCGGAAGGCTAGGAGCAAAGTTTGTACCATCTGTGCTGATTCTAGTCTGTGGATCAGCGGTGATAGTGACTTCTACTGAACCACCTCCCACAGGAGGAGTGTTTAAACCAATTTCGTAAGTCCCGATATCCCCTTCAGTGAGATCGAGATTACTGATGATAACTACTCCAGGCTCATCATCAGTAATCTCAGCTATAACATCTGGAATTTCCAGATCCAGGGGATAGTTTGTGATGTCTTGGGATTCAGTAATCTCGTGGCTGATGGTGCTGTCGCGAAGACTCCTAAATTCAGCATCATCCTTACCGCGCACGGTAATGGTTTTAAGGGTCAGGTCACTGAATGTAACATCTTGAGTGGAAGCAAAGCTAGTACCATTATCAATACTGATTTCAGTCTCATCATCAGCTGTGATAGTAACTTTGACATCTCCAGTAGGCTGAGTGCTTAAACCAATTTCGTAGGTATCAGTACTGCCTTCAGTGACCTGAGGAGTACCAATGATAACTATTCCGATATCATTATCAGTAATTGTGGCAGTGACATCCTCAATGGGTGTGTTCTGATCGGAATAGTTTGTATCCTCTGAAGCAATGCTGTGGGTAATGATGCTGCTGTGAATCCCTTCCGGCGGCTGATCATCTACCGCCTGCACCTTGATTTCTTTTTCCAGTGTGCTTTGGTTGAGGGTAATCACCTGCTGTGATGCAAACTCTTCACCATCCACACTGATCAGACCTTGCTCATCCGCTGTAATAGTAACCGTTACATCCTGGGTAGGCTCGGTGGTTAAACTGATGCTGTAAGTACCCTCTTGACCCTCTGAGAGGGACAAAGACTTATTGGAGATAATCATTCCAGGGGTACCATCCTTAATCTCGATATCAGTAGACCATGTTCCCTGTCTTTCAGGATATTGCGGATCCACAGAATCGGTAATTTGGTGAGTGAGGGTACTGGTGTGAAGACTTTCTACCTTGTCGTCTGTTGTACCTCGCACCGTGACAGTGGTTGGTGTAGTGTCACTAAGTTGGATATTTCGACTGGTGCCAAAGTTTAAGTTGTTCTGATCCAGAGCAAGTTCACTTTCCCCATCTGTGGTGATAGTAACTCTTACGGGGTCAGTGGGGGTGGTACTTAAGGCAACTTGATAGGTTGTCAAGTCTCCACCTTCCTCAGTGGGCTCGGTTGCTGGAGTGATGATTAGACCTGGGTCATTGTCAGTAATAGTGACAATGACATCTCCAACCTTACTATTTATTTTAAAATCTGAGCCATCCGGAGCCTCAGTAATGGTGTGGGTGATGGTGCTGGTGTGAGCTCCTTCGACGGTTGAGTCATCCTTAGGCTTGACGGTGATAGTTTTTGCCGATGTGTCACTGAATCTAACCACTTGGCTGTCGGCAAATGTGGTACCTCCTTCAATACTGATCAGACTCTGGTCATCAGCCTGAATAGTAACTCTTACATCTCCACCGGGATTCTGTAGTAATCGAAGTGTGTATTTCCCTTCATTACCCTCTTCAACACTATCTTCAACACCAGTTTGACCAAGTGGGGAAGTATCAAAAAAGAAAAGGTCAGAGCTATCATCAATAATCTCAATGGTAGCGTTATCTATTGTGGTTGTAGGATAGTTGTCGGTATCGTCTGTAGCACTGATTGTGTGGGTGATTGTACTTTCGTGAGGAGTCCCTTCTGATGGGTCGTTATCTTCAGTAGCCTGCACCTTAATGGTTTGGGGTGTAGTATCGCTAAGTGTGATAGTTCCCTGGTCTACAAACCCAGTCCCATCCGGCAATTTGATCTGACTATCGTCATCAGAATCAAGGGTGATTGTTACGTCCCCAGTAGGATTGGTGCTTAAAGCAATGGTGTATTCATTTTCGTCACCTTCTTGAATCTGACCAGTAGCTTGGGTGATGATTACCCCAGGATCATTGTCAGCAATAGTGACAGTGACGTCTCCAACCTTGCTCTCTTCAAAGTTTGAACTGTTTGAATTAGTAATTTCGTGGCTAATGCTGACTTTTTGAGGTCCGGTGACATCTGAGTCTTCAGTAGCCTGCACCGTGATAGTTTTTTCGGATGTGGTGCTATTGAGGTTGATGACTTGCTCGGAAGCAAATTCTTGGTCATCTTCTACCTTGATTAGACTCGACCCATTGGCTTTGATGGTGACTTTTATGTCTCCTGCATCAAGCCCGTCTGCTTTAATGGTGTACGTACCCTCTTGACCCTCTTCAATAGACAAAGTTTGGTTATCGAAGGTGAGCAGATCTGGGTTATTGTCAGTAATCCTGGGAAAGACCTGTCTAGTTTGACCTGGAGAATATTGTGCTTGTGTTGCCTCGGATTCAGTAATAGTGTGGGTGATGGTGCTGTTGTGCTCACCTTCTAAGGTGTTGTCCTGAATCCCCTGCACCGTGATTTCGGTGGTGAAGTCGGTTTCGTTAAAGGTTATCTCTCCGGAAGAGACAAAGGTGTTGCCCCCATCTAAACTAAATTGACTCTGACCATCACTAGTTTCGATTTCGACTGTTACGTCTCCATCGGGTGCGGTACTCAACCCAAATTCATAGGTACTATTTTCACCCCCTTCAATCGGTGTGGGGGTGCCTTGGATATATAGCCCTGGGTCATTATCGGTAATTTCAAGGGTGACACCAGTAAGTTCAGTATTTACGGGATAGTTGGTTTCGTCCTCTGTGGCTGTAACAGTGTGAGTGATGGTGCCGGGGTGAATACCTTCAGGAGTAGCATCATCTATAACCCGCACCGTAACAGTTTTTTCTGAGGTGTCACTGATTACGACGGTGTGTTGGGTTCTGAACCCCTGACCATCCACATTGATTTGACTCTGCCCATCAGTTCTGAGGGTAACAGTCACGTCTCCAGTTGGCGGGGTGTCTAAGGCAATAGTATATGACTGGTCAGCACTAGTTTCAGTAAGCTCGATAGTTGTCTGTGAGAGAATAAAGTCTGCCATAGTGATTCAAAATGTTTAGTTAGTTACCTATAGCAATAGCTAGTACCAATTGCTAATTAGGGATAGCTGCATCAGAATTGGCTTGGGGTTTGGGTCAATAGGAATTGGCTAAAGCGATTTCGGACACCCACTGGTATAGGTGTCGATCTGAGTTATCCATCCTCTGGCAATACAAATGCCCGACCGGGTTTCAATTTGTCTTAAAACCTTTCCCCAATTAATTTGACCCAGCGATTTTATTGTCTTCCCCTTGACCGATTTCTGTTCACCGGGAAAGTACCGAACTTACTGTGGGGCTAACTAGGGATTTTACATAGACTTCTCGAAAACTTTGCGTTTATAATAAATTACTGGCTTACCCCCCTTGAAAACTGCCCCACACCCATCAGAGACTGGAGTTGTTCAGGCATGAGCATTTCAGAGGTGTTTTGTGAAAAAAGTTTTAGGAATCATTCTCGGTGGTGGCGCAGGAAGCCGCTTATATCCACTAACCAAGCCCCGTGCTAAACCAGCAGTGTCATTGGCAGGTAAATACCGCTTGATCGATATTCCTGTCAGTAACTGCATTAATTCTGAGATTTACAAAATCTATGTCCTAACCCAATTTAACTCAGCATCTCTCAATCGCCACATTACCCGTGCCTATAATTTCTCTGGCTTCACAGAAGGGTTTGTTGAAATTCTACCAGCCCAAAAAACTGCGGAAAACCCAAGCTGGTTTCAGGGAACAGCAGATGCAGTTCGTCAGTATCTATGGTTATTTAATGGCTGGGATGTTGATGAATACCTAATTCTATCAGGAGACCACCTCTACCGGATGGACTATCGCTTATTTGTCCAACGTCACCGGGACACTGGAGCGGATATTACTCTCTCGGTTGTACCTATTGATGAGACACGGGCATCTAGCTTTGGCTTGATGCAAATTAATGATCGGGGCAAAGTGATTGACTTTCGGGAGAAACCCACAGGGGAATTGCTCAAACAAATGCAAGTGGATACTACTGTGCTTGGACTTACACCAGAAGAAGCCAGAAATAGTCCTTACATTGCTTCTATGGGAATTTATGTTTTTAGTAAAGCAGTGATGAAAGAAGTGCTCGAAGCTAATTCTGAACACACAGACTTTGGTAACGAAGTTATCCCAGCCTCGATGCCAAAGTATAACATTCAAGCTTATTTATTTAATGATTATTGGCAAGATATCGGCACTATTGAGGCATTCTACAATGCTAACTTATCCCTGACTCGTCAACCATCACCATCGTTTAGCTTTTATCAGGAAGATGCTCCGATTTACACCCGCGCCCGTTATCTACCGCCCTCAAAGCTTTTAGACTGTCGGGTAACAGAGTCAATAATTGGGGAAGGGTGTATTCTCAAAGACTGCCGCATTAATAACTCGGTATTGGGATTGCGATCGCGAGTGGAAGCTGGAACAGTTATCGAGGACACTTTAATTATGGGGGCTGACTACTATCAATCTTTAACAGAACGTCTCTCAGCCCAAGAACAAGGCCAAGTGACTTTAGGGATTGGTAAGGATACCGTTATTCGTCGTGCAATTATCGATAAAAATGCTTGTATCGGTAACAATGTCAAAATCTTTAACAAGGATCGTGTAGAAGAGGCCAACTGCGAAAGTGAGGGATTTTATATTCGTAATGGCATTGTTGTAGTGCTCAAAAATGCAGTAATTCCCCATGGAGCCGTGATTTAGTCCTATGGGATGGAAAGGGTAAGTTAATCCATATCAAAATTAGGCGCGCTGTAAGCATATGCGCTACGCGCACGCTACGCGAACAGCCCTTAGCGGTCAGCCGTCAGCCCTTACACGCTTACTTTAGACAGGCTTACCCTAAGGATTAGGGATTAGACACCCTTAGGCTAGGCATTAACTACTAAAACCATTCACCATTAACCATTAGCCATTAGCCTAAGACCTTGCTACCTAAGACCTTGCCCTAACCCTCAAAACACCCTTGACAGAGTATTACCATGTACGGAAATTGCGATCGCACCAGTGAGGAAGAACCGAACTAAGTTTACTTGAAACCTTTGTTACCCTGGCGTTGAGGTAGATAAACCATAATCCAAGGGCAATAACTGACCCCTTACGATCTTAGACGATTAGGAGACACTCTTGATGGCTGCGACCGACTTCAAAGACTATTACTCCATCCTAGGAGTCAGCAAAACTGCTAGTGCTGATCACATTAAAAAGTCCTTCCGGCGTTTGGCCCGGAAGTACCACCCAGACCTGAATCCTGGTGACAAACAAGCCGAGGCTCGCTTTAAGGAAGTCAATGAAGCCTACGAAGTGTTATCTGACTCGGACAAACGGAAGAAATACGATCAATTTGGTCAGTACTGGAAGCAAGCGGGACAAGGATGGTCTGGTGGTAGTGGAGTCGGTGTTGATGTTGGTGGCTTTGATTTTAGCCAGTACGGCAGCTTTGACGAGTTCATTAATGAATTGCTGGGTCGCTTTAGCACTGGTGCGCCCGGTGGTGCTGGCAGAAGTAGTCATAGCTACTCCTACAGTACAAGTACTTCTAGCTCTAATGGGTTTAATGATTTTGGTGGTTTTGGTGGCTATAGCAGCACGTCAGGCTTTAACAACACTACGGGAGCAAGTGCTGACCGGGAAGCAACCATTAGCCTCAGTTGGTCTGAAGCCTTTAATGGTGTCCAAAAACGTTTCAGCCTAGGTAATGAAACTATAACTGTCAGGATTCCCCCTGGTGCCAAACCCGGTAGTCGTATTCGGGTGCGAGGCAAGGGTCAGGTCAACCCCCTGAATGGGCAAAAGGGAGATTTGTATTTGAAAGTAGAACTCAAATCTCACTCTTTCTTTGAGTTCGATGGTGAGAATCTAGTTTGCGAAGTGCCAATCACACCAGATGAAGCGGTTTTGGGTGGGTCAATCGAAGTACCAACTCCAGATGGCTCTGTGAGTATGAATATTCCTGCTGGTATTCGTTCTGGTCAATCTCTGCGACTACGGGGTAAAGGCTGGTCTTTACCTAAGGGTGGACGTAGTGATCAGTTAGTGCGAATTACGATAGTAACTCCGAAAAACCTCACCAATCAGGAGCGGGAGTACTATGAAAAAATCCGTGAAAGTCGCCGCTTCAATCCCCGCAGTCATTTGTCCCAAGTTCGACTGTGATTATATCTAGCAGTGCTCAATTGGGTGATAGACTTTCCTGCTGGGTTAATGGGAGTAGGGAGTAGGCAGTAGGCAGTAGGGGTAAGACAATTGAAGGTACCTCATAAGAGGGTGTCGATGGCATTTAGGAGTGTTTCTACTTCGGCATTTGAATTTAGGAAAGAAAATAGATGTTGAAAGCGGAGTTTTCCTAGCTGATCTAAAAGAAATTGGCCAGGTAGGGGAGCACCAAGTGCTTGACCAAGGTTATAGGCGCGAAAGGTTCTACAGTTGGGGTCGCTCAGCAGTGGCATTTGTAAACTGAGATCGTTAACAACTTGTTGGCTTTGCTTGATATCTGTACTCGTAATCATTAACACCTCAACCCCTTTCTCAGTGAAACGTTGGTAGTTCTCATTGATGTTTTTGATGTGAGGGAAGCACAGGGGACAGTAATGCTTTTCTGTGAAAATGCGGGTGAATGCCAAGATGACCGGTTGTTTGCCCTGATAATCCGATAATTTGGTCTGACGGTTATTGGTAATATCTGGTAGCTCAAAATCAGGAGTCCTTGCTCCGAGTTGTAGCGCGTTAGTTGCTGGTACAGGCACAAAATTGTGGAAGAAGCGCTGATTGATTAAGCCACTAAAGTTAAGGTCTGTGAGCATCAGGGGTTCAATTCTCCTGGAGAGGGAATAGTTTATAGTCACTGTTCTAGTTTACCGATAGGCACCCTCAACTGTAGGTAGTTTAGGGAAAGCATGAATTAAGTGACTACTTTGATTACACAGACCGGAAAAGGGGAAAGAGGGGAAAGCGATGGAGATCACCGCTGGTCACCCCTTTAGAATAATAACTCACATCAACCAAGTACGGACTATTTGGTCAGTGATTAACCGGACTTAATTTTAATGATTCGATTAAACGCTGTAAACCTGACTCTACTGACCACTGAGGTTTAAAATCTAAACAGGAAGATGCCATTGAAATATCAGCTTGGGAATGTTTAATATCTCCAGGACGGGGAGGGGCAAATTTAGTTTCTGATTTCCACTGAGGAAAGCAAGTTTTTAGACTATCAACTAGCTGAAGTAAAGAAGTAGATTTTCCGGTGCCTAAGTTACAAATTAAGCATGAGCCTGATTCTAGGGGTGTTGTTAAAGCTTTGGCAAAAGCCCTGGCAACATCCTTGACATAGATAAAGTCTCGTGTTTGAGTCCCATCTCCGTAAATAGTGATCGGTAAACTGTGCTGCATGGCATTAACAAAGATAGAAATTACACCGGAGTATGGGGAGTTAGGTACTTGTCGAGGACCAAATACATTAAAAAAGCGTAATCCTACAAATGAAAAATCTATTTGTTTGGCAAATAAACTGGCATATTGCTCGCTCACCAGTTTTTGTAAGCCATAGGGAGAAATAGGAGAAGTCTGTTGATTTTCTGAAATGGGTACTTGGGTTGGATTGCCATATACAGCGGCTGAGCTGGCAAAGACTAGTTTAGGAATGTTTAAGGTTTTGCAAAGTTCAATAACAGCAATCGTTGCCGAAAGATTATTGTGATGAGCCTCTAGAGGTTGCAGCCATGATGCTGTAACGGAGGGGGTGGCTGCTAAATGGGCAATGCCATCAATTTTATTTGTAAATTTAGTTATAAAATCCTCGGGTTTACAAGTGGATATGTCTTTTTGCAGGAATTGGAGATTAGGATGCTTAGGTAGGTTTTCTAGACTACCGGTGGCCAAGTTATCAACTACTGTGATCTGATGACCTTCTGATAGAAGTTGTTCGGTAAGATGAGAGCCAATAAAACCAGCTCCGCCAGTGACAATGAAATGCATAATTTTTGAGTTTTTACTAAGTAATGGTTAACTATGTAATCGGTTACTAATTAAAGATTAACTAAGTTATTTTTATTTGCCTAATTAGTGTGGAATTTACTAATCAAAATGCGCTCCACTAAGTACTCTTGATCACCTTGTCTTAAATCTGAAACCAATGGCGAACTGTTACAGGCAATGTCCGCTGTGCTATTAACCTCACAAGAAGCTTAGGTCGT
>NZ_JAAHIE010000399.1:2307-6941 GCF_010671945.1 Moorena sp. SIO4E2 | reverse complement strand
GACCCCACCCGCCGTCCCAATGGGATTATGTTACGCAATGGGACAGTCCTAGCCCGTAAAGACGAAAGTAACTCATTTAAATTGACCGATCCGCCAGGAGCAGAGAAGGGCTTAATTTTAGCCACCAATTTGCCAGTGTATATCAAAGCTGATCCCAACGTTATCGCTGGGTCTAAGATACAATCCGGCTTTAATTTGCACCAAACCCCTGGGGGAAAGTTGGTGGAAGAGTTCAAGGATCGACTACTGCAAAATGATGAATGGGATGATGGCGAAAATGGTAATTTCTACGGTCGTGACACTCTCGAGGAAAACTTTGCTTGTCGCAAAGAGGATGATAGATTGCCGAATTGTAATTCAGGGGATTTGTGGCGACCAGCAGTAGTGATTGCTGATAGCGTTACCCTACTGTCTAATAATTTTGAGTTTGGTTACCGCTCCGATGGCGACTATGACCTGAGGGGGATACCAATGGGTAGTAACTTAGACCCGGATGATGACTTAATAGACCCTGTAAATGAGGCTAACTTTAATAATGCTGACCTGAATGGCAACGGTGTTCGAGGTGACACTCAGGTTCTAGAGTCTCAAATTGTCATAGGTTATGACGTGAATGGGGATGGTGACTTAACAGATACTTTCAATGAGCCGGATATTAACTTTAACCCTGATACTAATCAAGGGTTTGACCTAAATGGTGATGGTGATACAACTGACATTAGCGTTCCGGAGTCTGAGATACATGTTGCTGTAGGACTAAAACTAAATGGCATATTTGACAATAATTTTGTCACTAGTGCCAACTGGTGGGATGTGGACGGCACTCCTGGTATTGATACTCCAGATGCCAATGGCAACCCTCAACCTAGTACTTTACAAAATCCGAACGGTAGAACTGTAAACAGTTCCTACCTAAGCAATTTTGTAACTCCAATTCAGCGACGGGTGGAATTTCCAGAGTATGTGATGGAAATCTGTCGGAAAGTACCGGTTTCAGCTTGTAGACCTGAGGACTGGGTGGTTAGTGCACAAGGCGTTAATCCACCGCAAAGGGCTAGTGACCTTGTGGGAAATAATGTCAATCTACTTTTCTCCGGCACAACCGCAAAACCTGCCATAGAACCCAAAGATCGACGCTATCCCCGTCGCATTGCTTTCAAACGGGATACTGGCAATAAATTGGAGCTAGATAGTGATAATCTTCCGACTCCTCTGGGAATCAACGGAACGGATGGAACAGTAGATAATTCAGGGACCGTCGCAGAATACCCATACAATACTTTCAACCCTACCAACAGACCTCGATTACAACCACATGCTCTGTGGTATAGAACAACTAGAGATCCTTTGGATTTTACCAATACCGCTCTAAGCTTCGGTACCGACAGACCACTATTTTTCCCAAGGCCATTAAACCCAACAACAGAGCAACCGATGTTGGTACCAGTCCTACAAGTTCATTCCCTGACTGCTGAACCCGGACGAAGGAATAACGGACTCCCGATAAGAGAAGGGGAATGTGTGGAAATCCAAGAGGGCTGGACACAGCGAGCCAATCCCAATCAGAACCCGGACGGAGAAACCTTCAATTTAGTGATTGCTTCCGGGGATAGTCCCCCAAGCCCAACGGAAAATAATGGTGGTGTAGCTAACTTCGTCCGTTACCTAGAAAACTGGCGGCAACCGGGAGGAAGCTGCAGGGAAACAGACGGTATTCCCGCTCGGATCAGTGGCTCTCTGATCCAGTTCAAGCGTTCTGCCTATGATACAGCCCCATTCTGGCATGGTTCCCAGAATGCCCCGAATGAAATAGTTCCCAGTCGATTTGGATACCAGATAGATGATGATGATCGAGGGAATGGGTCTTTCATGCCCTATGCCGCTGCTAGTGGCCGACTTCCCTATTACATGGCACCCAAACGTCGATATGGTTTCGATGTGGCTCTGTTGACTCAGTTACCAGACCTTTTCTCTGGCCTGTTTACCACTCCCTCAGCGGGAGACCCTGATGAGTTTTTCCGGGAAGTTTCCCGAGATGACAGCTGGGTGGAAACTTTACTGTGTGCTAAAGACGATAAAGGAAATCTAGCGGTTAACGGGCGCTATTGCCGGAAATAAAAGGTTTTCAGGTTGGAGGTTAATTGGTTGAACTATGAATAATCAAGCACGATTGTGATTAATCTCAGGGTGGTGGGCAGTGCCTACCACCCTGATTTGCCAGAAAATGAATTGGTCTGATGCACTGCCCACCCTACATCTACATCTGGCTCCGGTTCCCCCCTTGTTAAGGGGGGTTAGGGGGGATCTGACACTCCCAATTAACCGAGCAGTGCCTACCCAACCTTGGGTGGTGCGTTACGGGGCGGACTATCCCAAGACTGGCTACGAGGCGAAAAATAATGGCAAGCCCGCCCCTAACACACCCTACGCAACTGCCATCGGTGGTGGGCAGTGCCAATCCAAGTCTATGGCACGCAAATCAATCTAACTCCAGCACTGCCCACCCTACATATTTCGACTCCCTTAATAATTAATAGTTAAATCATGATCAATCCCCAGAAGCAACAACCCCTTTGTCAATCATCAGATGCTGGTTTCACAATCATGGAATCCTTGATGGCAATGCTGATCATTACTATTCTGATGCTTGGCATCTCACCCATGATTGTTTTAGGGGTGGCCAATCGAGTCCAATCGCGACGAGTAGAACTAGCAGTGCAAGCAGCTAGAGGCTACATCGATGGTGTGCGGAGTGGAGCCATCGACCATCCCGAAGACAAGGTAACTATGACAGATGACGACATACGAACAAAAAGAGATAAATTTGCGAAGACTGATGCTCCTCCTCCAACATCAAAGTTAAACGGTTGTAACAAAAATTCCTATTGCGAGAATGACCCTAATACCAGTATTTACTGTATAGATCTCGATGAAGGTGGCTGTAGTAGTGACAGTCCAAGAGACTTAATCATCCAGGCATTTCGGAGTATCACTTCATCAGGAGACCCAAGTAATAATATTGATAAAAGCTACTTTCTGGGGGTGCGGGTTTACCGAGCCGATGCCTTTAAGGATAAAGGTGACTTGACCATTGGTGAGAAGGGGGCTAAGGCAAAAGCCAGGGGACCAGGATTAAGCGATCGCAAAGCCCCCCTAGTAGAAATGACTACAGAAATTACCACAGGTAAACCCGATTTTAGCCTTTTTTGCCAGCGCCTAGGGGGTTGTAAATAATCTTGTAACGAATACGGTAATTACTATCAAATACTACTAACAAAAACCCTAACCATGATTAGCTCACTCAGAAAGTTACTCGCCCATCAACTCAAAAACAATAAGCCTAAGATCAACCATGGCGGCTTCACCTTAATTGAACTCCTGGTGGCCATGATTGTTGCGGTACTGATCATCGCGCCACTATTAAGATTTATGATTACTATTGTCGATACAGACCGTAAAGAGCAAGCCAAAGCTACCTCAGAACAAGAAATCCAAGCCGCTATGGACTACATAGCCAGAGACTTGGAGCAAGCGGTCTATATCTATGATGCTTCTGGAGTGGAAAGAGATAATAACGACGAACCGGATAAATCTGGAATCCGAAAGGAAATCCCACCAGTTGCTAATGAAGTAGGGGGTTGTAACAAAGGTAACTGTCAACCTGTGCTGGTATTCTGGAAGCGGAAGTATTTTTATAGAGAAGACAAAGTCAATGGCAAAACCATTGGCGACTTTACCAATAAAAATGATACCTT
The DNA here is from genome assembly GCF_010671945.1 of Moorena sp. SIO4E2. Classification (NCBI taxonomy): domain Bacteria; kingdom Bacillati; phylum Cyanobacteriota; class Cyanophyceae; order Coleofasciculales; family Coleofasciculaceae; genus Moorena; species Moorena sp. SIO4E2. The sequence goes on along the minus strand of NZ_JAAHIE010000399.1, from coordinate 3,186 downwards.
TGTCTATGCTTTGGTTGCCTATTACTTAATCACTGAAGAAAATGATAAGTGGTCAAATATTGCTAGAATTGGTCGGTTTGAAGTTTATGATAAAATCATCGATGTCACTTCAAATAAAGTAAATAAAGTTGGTATACCTGCTAGCCCAGGCTTTAAATCCTTTGATCTTAGCAAGAAAGGAAACAGCCTCAAGGAAAAATTGAATCAGTGGACAAAAGAGGATGCTCCTTACACTACTAAAGCTCAAATCTTGGTAGATTACATTGACAACAAAGCAACGGCAATAACACCAGATTGTCCAAATAATTATTTGCTAGTTCCAAGTGAACCAAACGGTGGCTTCTATGCTTGTGTGGATGCAGAAAAAAGAATTGCCCAATTATTTTTGATAGGGAATGCTTTAGCTCGGCTCAAAAATAATCCAAATGACTATGAATACAAACCAAACCGGTCTAGCTATTTCCCGACCGTAACCATGCAAATTGAAGGACGGGGTTTCTTAGGACTATGAATACAAAGAAGACCGGTCTCGCTATTTTCCTAGTGTAACCATGCAAATTGAAGGACGGGGTTTCTTGAATATTAACTAATATAGCAGTTTGGAATTGGGTGAGGTACGTTTTTTTAGGGAGTAGGGAGTAAGGATCCCCCCTCACCCCCCTTAATAAGGGGGGAATGGAGGAATAAGATTGAATGTACTTGATAAATATCAGAAACGCTATAGCATTTTATGTAGTTACCGTTTTCTATTAATTATATGTTTACATCTCAACTAAAAATGTTATATCATAAAACCCTAAGCCGGAAACCAAATCAGGATGCTGGCTTCACGTTGATCGAATTAATAGTAGTTATATTACTAGTAGGAATTTTATCCTC
>NZ_JAAHIE010000399.1:0-1884 GCF_010671945.1 Moorena sp. SIO4E2 | reverse complement strand
AGATAACCCTATTGAAGCTACCAAGCGATGTGTAATAGTAAAAACTATCTTGGGTGCCCTAGAAACTGACAGAAAAGAGGGATGTCCTTAGTCAACATAGTGCTGAGTTTTGCCTAGATGGTCAAGAATTAACTATACCAGTATTAGCTGGTACAGAAATTACTGAAGTTTTGTTGGGTTTACCCTGGCTAGAGGAAAGACCCTTAGTGGTAGACAAAAAAGCTGGTTTGTTGAGTCTGGGAGACTAGCTTATAGACCCGGTGGTGCGTTACGGGGCGGGCTGTGCAAAGGCTGACGACGAGGCGGAAAATGAGTGCCAGCCCGTCTGATCACGCACCCTACGCAACTACTCCCTACTCCCTAATCCCTTCCCAATAACAATAAAGCTAAACTAAAGACAACCGAAAAAGTTCTGAACTCGGTAATTCAGGGCTTTTTTTTTCAGAACATTCTCCCTGTTAGTCGTTCAAAAAATTAAATTAAATCGAACTATATCAAGCAACAATTGTAAGTATTCAGCCGTCAGCCGTGGCCTTTGGCCACGCTACTTGAGGTGCCGTCAGCCGTCAGCCTTAAGCTGATAGCTGATACGCGACACGCTGATAGCTAATAGCTGATAGCTTAGGCACAATTAAACCAAAGGTCAAACTTAAAATCAGGGTGATAGTCCATGCAATTCAATAGCCAACAGGGCGATCAATCCCGAGCTGATGCGATCGCTGGATTCACTCTACTGGAAACTATTCTGATAGTGTTAGTAGTTGGACTATTGGCTGCGATCGCAACCCCCAGCTGGCTTACCTTTATCAATCATCTGCAGCTCAACATAGCCCAAGACGAAATCTACCGAGCCATGCGGATTGCCCAAAGCAACGCCAAACGAGACAAAGCGACCTGGCAAACTAGCTTTCGAGAACAAGATGGTATTGTCCAGTGGTCAATTCACCGAGCGATGGGAAAAACATGCATCTTAGATCAAGTCCATTGGCATAGCCTAAGCCCTACCATTGCCATCTACAAAGACAAAAATAAGAAAGGTAAATCCGAAACTACCCTAGCCAAACCAAAGGGAGACTGTTCAAATACTGGACCATGGCGAGTCCAGTTTAACCACAAAGGAAACACCAACGGACAACTGGGACAAATCACCCTAATCACCAAGAATAATAATAACAATATCACCACCCAACGTTGCGTTTACGTATCCACCCTAATCGGAGCCCTGCGCAAGGGTAGATATCATCCTAAACCGAATAACAGTAAGAAATATTGTTATTGAGGGCAGCAGGGAATTGGGAATTGAGAATTGAGAATTGAGAATTTAGAATCGGGAATCGGGAGTAGCCATACAGGAAAGTTTTGAAAAGTTGTTGATCTGGCTCCCCATCTCCCCATCTCCCCACACTTCCAGAAGTTCCCCACTACTGCAACTCTGCTTGAGTCTTCTGATCATCAAGCTTTAAAATTAACACTCCCAGGGGTGGCAAACACAAATCTAGGGAATAGTAATGATTGTGGAAGAACCATTCATCTGTCCACTTACCCCCTAGATTCCCCATATTACTACCACCGTATTGGCGAGCATCACTATTGAGCAATTCCTTGTAGAATCCCATCTCGGGGACTCCTACTCGATAATGACTATGGGGCTGAGGGGTAAAATTGCACACTGTCACAATAAACTCTTCCGAATCGTGAGCATAGCGAATGAATGACACGACACTATGGCGATTGTCACTACAATCAATCCATTCAAACCCGTCCTGGTCAAAATCCTGAGTATAAAGCGCTGGTTCCCTACGATACAAATAATTCAGGTCAGTAATAAACTGCTTCAAATTTTTATGGGGTTGATATTGCAACAAATCCCACTCCAAATCTCCC
>NZ_JAAHIE010000398.1:0-6959 GCF_010671945.1 Moorena sp. SIO4E2 | reverse complement strand
TGATCGGTGGTTTGGTCGAGTAGTTGGGGCATCGCTCTCACCTCCGGCTATCCTTACCAGCCATTGTGACATAGTCAGTCAGTAGGGTGGGCAAAGGGAGATGAGAACTGTACTTTTGGTGAAACTAAAATTATTTGCCCACCCTACACCTACTGTTGACAGAATCAGGTATTCAAAGGGCTACTGTGCTAGAAAAAATAATAAATAGAGTCGAACTAGTCACCATTAACTAGTTACCATAATGAACTATTCCCAGATCATAAAACTTGGCTTACTTCTGACATCTCTGATAGTTGCTATTTGGATTGGCGCGATCGCTATTTTCTCGATCCAAAATATCACGGAAGTATCCGTGAAGTTTTTAGTCTTCGAGTCAATTGATCTGCCAATCGGTGTTGTTTTGGCTGTTAGCGTTGGTATTGGTCTTCTTGGGGGAGCGATCGCACCTCTAGTGTGGCAGCTTTTGGGGAAATCCTTGAAATTCCTAGACTCTGAGGATGACCTATACTACGATGAGTAGACTTGGACAATCTATTCGTAGTCCATCCGGTCATAAAGTCTATCATCATATTGATGAGACATAAACTCAGAGCGCCGTCTCGCTGGTAGGGAAGGAGGAGCACTAGAGTAGGGGTGTTGGACCACGTAAGTTGTACGAGGAGGACGCTGTGGTCGTGATATCAAGGCTAACCCGCCAATCACAACGGCACCACCACCAATGGTTACCGCCATACCGCCAAGTCCCCAAAGTATTCCTGACATGAGGGTATTTGCGGTTTCATTAGTAGTTTTACGATTAGGGATTAGTTGCTCAGGAGCCCTGATCACACTGGCATCAACCTGAGCAGTTAGATTGTCTAGCAGTAACTGCTGATTGTGAAGTTGGGCTTTGAGCTGTTCAGTTTCAGCTCGTTGTTGCTCAACCATAGCTTTGAGCTGCTCAGTGTCCCGCCGCTGCTGTTCAACATTGAGCATATTATTTAAATTATTATTTAAATTATTTAAGTTCGGTGAAGCTAGAGCCTGGTTTGGCGGTTGATCTGTGTAAGGGGAATTATAGGGATTGTTAGGGGAAATTTGGAAGGGTTGGGAAGAGGGAAGGTTATTCGCCACCATATTGCCTCCTCCTTTGAGGAGAAACAATGCTGCCATTCCGGCAAAGGCAGCCCCCGTCAGGAATGCCATACCATCACTCATTAATATTGCCTCTCAACTGGAACCGAATTACAACGAATTGCCACTACTGCTAAGGTCGCATATTTTTTTGTTAATTTCACCCTTAACGTGGGGCAATAAGCCCTTTGCCCATAGCTTTGGGTAATTTTCGTGTGTCAATGGCAACCTAACCCTAAATTGAAATCTAGATTGGTGCCAATGTCTACCCTAGCTCATTTTCAAAATTTTGCGATTTCTCGATCAACTTTCCCTAATTGCTATGGATAATGGTGTGGGCAAATCCTTTCCGCCCCCTAGGGTAACCTGGGGAGAGTCTTACCCAGTCAGGAATTGAGTGACATGAGGGGTCAACCCTTTGGCCGGTTCTCAATGGTTTCATAGCATCTTCGATAGATGTTTTGAGCAAGTTATCAAACCTTGACATTTGAGTTGGGAGTGGGGAATCGGGAGTGGGGAATCGGGAATCGGGAGTCGGGAGTGGGGAATCGGGAGTGGGGAATCGGGAAAAGCGGGAAATGGGGATAATTATCCGGGAAATTATTGTGTATGGTGATACATATTTTGAGGAATTTATACGTAATATAGCGCTACGCGCAAGTCAGCAAGGTTCTTGCGTCAGAAGTCAGAAGTAAGCTATGACTAAGTTTCAGAGTTTAGGAATGTCCTAAGCTTAATGGGTAGTGCTATAAAAGTACCTACTCACCCCTTTCTCAAAAACCTACCCTTGTAAGCGACTCCCGATTCCCGACTCCCGATTCCCGATTCCCGATTCCCGATTCCCCACTCCCGATTCCCGATTCCCGATTCCCGATTCCCGATTCCCCACTCCCGATTCCCTTTGCTATAGCTGCATTTGCCTAAGCACCTCCCTAATCAGATCAGTTGGCACCTGATCTGTCAAGGTTACTTCACCAATCTTGGTAGGCAAAACAAATCTTACCTTACCGTCTTTTACTTTCTTATCCGTTTGCAGGGTATCAATAATGGCATCAATATCTAGCCCACTGGGTAACTTAGTAGGTAGTCCAGCTTTTGTGATTAAAGCATCCTGGCGTTCGGCCTCTTCTGGCTGCCACATCTGGAGTGCCACAGCAATCTGGCCTGCCGCTACCATTCCAATCCCTACGGCTTCCCCATGATTCACTAACTTGTAGCCAGTTAAGCTTTCTACGGCATGACCAATGGTGTGACCATAGTTCAAAATTGCTCTGATCCCAGCTTCTTTCTCATCCTGACTGACCACATCCGCTTTAGCTTGACAAGACCGAGAGAGAATTGTTTCTAATAAATCCTTCTTCAGGTAACGCAATTGGTCAAGTCGCTTTGATTCCTCTAGTTTCACAAATAGCTCTTCATCCCAGATAATCCCATACTTAATCACTTCTGCCATCCCTGCTCGCAATTCTCGGGCTGGCAATGTTTTTAATACCGAAGGGTCAATTAAGACAAATTGTGGTTGATGGAAGGCACCGATCAAGTTTTTGCCCTTGGGGTGATTGACCCCAGTCTTGCCACCAACTGAAGCATCAACCATGGCCAACAGAGATGTGGGAACCTGAACGAAATTAATTCCCCTTAGCCAAGTGGCAGCAGCAAATCCTGTCATATCCCCAATTACCCCACCGCCCAATGCCACTAGAGTCGAGGAGCGTTCTAGGCGGTTTTCTAGGGCAACATCATAGATCTTTTGGATAGATTTGACAGTTTTGTATCGTTCACCAGCAGGCAGGGTGAGGCTAGATACCTGATATCCCACTAACTCCAAGGCTGCGATCGCTCTTTCCCCATATCTTCGGAAAATTGCTGGATTAGATACCACTAAAACTTTTTTACCCAACTGTAGACGGCTCATCCAAACCCCAATATCATCTAAGCCACCTGTGGTCATCTTGCCATCAGGAAGGTGTTGTGCGATCGCAATATCATAGGAATGTTCTGGTAGAGCAACGGGAATAACTAACTTCATGAGGAGGAGCCTTTTTCCTGGTTAACTATGGCGCTGTATATATCTACTTTTTGTATCTTTTATAGTAGATGTAGATATATGTTAGAGGGATTGCAGGCAACCCCTCTACAGATCCAGCCTTTAAAGTCCAGGCTTTAACGAAATTTGGCATCATTCCTTGGCACTAGCAAACCCCAACTGGTTGCCGCAGCCTCTTTTGGGCGTTTGCAGATAATACGGTGACCTGACCGTGATCATCCACATCAACAACTGCTGTATCCCCCTCTTGAATCTGACCAGATAGCATGGCTTCGGCTAAGCTATCTTCTAACAGGCTCATAATTGCCCGTCGTAGAGGTCTAGCACCATAGCTCGGTTCGTAGCCTGCTTTGACTAAGTGGTCCTTGAAAGCCTCTGTGACTTCCAGGATAATTCCTTTCTCTTGTATAGAGCTAGAGATTTCCTGAAGCAGAATTTCCGCAATTTCCTTAACTTCATTCTTCTTGAGCTGACGGAAGACAATTATATCGTCAAGGCGGTTGAGGAACTCAGGACGGAAATAGTCTTTCAGATTTTCATTGACCTGAGTGCGGATCTGGTTGTACCTAGACTCCTCATAGGTTTTTGACGACTCAAAGCCAAAAACACTACCTCCTTTTTCAATCACTTTAGAACCGATGTTGGAGGTCATGATTAATATTGTGTTCTTGAAATCTACAGTACGACCTCTAGCATCGGTTAAGCGACCATCATCTAACAGTTGCAACAGTACATTGAAAACGTCAGGGTGAGCTTTCTCGATTTCGTCAAATAGTACCACCGAGTAAGGCTGGCGTCGCACGGCTTCAGTAAGTTGACCGCCTTCGTCGTAACCCACGAACCCTGGGGGAGAACCAATGAGCTTGGAAACAGTGTGGCGTTCCATATATTCCGACATGTCAAGGCGAATCATCTTGTCTTCTGACCCAAACAGGTAGGAAGCCAAAGATTTAGCCAGTTCTGTCTTACCAACTCCAGTCGGACCAGAGAAGATAAAGCTAGCAATCGGTCGATTGGGATCCTTTAATCCAACTCTTGCCCGACGAATTGCCCGAGACACAGCAGTAACAGCTTCGTCTTGACCAATGATCCGCTCATGCAAGGTTTCTTCCAAGTGCAGCAGCAGAGCTGATTCAGATTCCGTCAGTTTATTGACCGGTATCCCAGTCCAAGACGCGACGATTTGAGCAATGTCTTCTTGATCCACAATCGGAATAGTTGGGGATGGAGATAACTTACCTTCAATTCCCTCACTCTCCCACTCTGATTCTGCTCTAGCCCTTGAAGAAGGCTTTGAGTGCATCAAGTGAACCCGACTCCCAGCTTCGTCAATCAGGTCAATGGCTTTGTCGGGTAAATAGCGGTCCGAGATATAGCGGTCTGATAATTGAGCTGCAGCCAGTAACGCTTGGTCGGAAATCTGGACTTTGTGATACTCCTCGTAGGTTGAGCGCAAACCATGGAGTATGTCAATGGTATCCTCTACAGAGGGTTCCGAGACCATGACTGGCTGGAAACGACGTTCTAGTGCTGCGTCTTTCTCAATATACTTGCGGTATTCATCGAGAGTAGTAGCTCCCAAGCACTGGAGTTCACCTCTAGCTAGAGCAGGCTTAAGCAGATTAGCCGCATCCATACCCCCTTCTAAGGAGCCTGCACCAACTAAGGTGTGAATTTCGTCAATTACTAGGATAATATTCCCGGATTGCTGGACTTCAGACACAACCTGCTTGAGCCGTTCTTCAAAGTCTCCCCGGAAGCGAGTACCAGAAACCAATAAAGCCATATCTAGGCTAATCACTTGTTTGTCTGCCAACAGGTCTGGAACATCTTGAGATACAATCCGTTGGGCTAGACCTTCTGCGATCGCAGTTTTCCCGACTCCAGGTTCCCCCAGTAATATGGGGTTATTCTTGCTACGACGACCTAAAATCTGCACCACCCGCTCGATTTCCTGCTGACGACCAACCACCGGATCCAGTTTGCCCTCTGCAGCTAACTTGGTCAGATTAGTTCCAAATTCTTCTAAGGTAGCTTTCTGGTTTTGAGTATTCCCTCTAAACGAGGAACCTTTTCCCTTAGCAGTCGTTGCTGCTGTTAATTCTGCTATGGAACTGTTGACATGGGTGCGTAATTCTGTGAGGTCTACACCCAGGTTTACCAGTACTTGACTCGCAACGCTGTTCTTGTCGTGAATAATAGCTAGCAACAAATGTTCAGTATCGATGTAGTTGTGTCCAAGTTGCTTAGCTTCCTGGAAAGATTGCTGGAAAACTTCTTTGGCTTTGGGGGTGAAAGGAAGTTCTGAGCTAACCATTCTCGAACCCCTACCCACAGTGTTTTCCACCGAGTAGCGAGCATCTTCGAGGGTAACACCAAAATCCCTCAGCACTCTGGCTGCCACAGCTGTTCGTTGTGCAATCAAACCCAACAGCAATTGCTCAGTTCCTACGAGGCTGTGTCCCAAGCGACGGGTTTCCTCCTGAGCCAGCATGATGGATTTGATCGCTTTATCTGTAAAATGTTCAAACATCCCCGGTTCACCTTACCGAATTTAAGCAGTGGGTGAGAGATCACCCTGGTGTAAAGTTTTATGTACTTTACTTCCATCAATGTACCCATCTGTGCTTAAACTCAGCAGTCGGTAGAACCGTAATCTTGAGGAGTGGTTGCCGCCAATAGCAACAACCAACACCTAGAGCGATCGCTTAGGTAGGGAAACATGTCAGCATTCAGCCGTCAGCATTCAGCTGTCAGCATTCAGCTGTCAGCATATGCGCTACGCGCAAGCTAATTGAGGTGCCATCAGCTTATTTAAAATAAACCTTGAACGGGAGAATTTAATAGTTCGATTTAACTGTGGGGATTTGCCCTTGGCCGTTGGCCACGCTACGGGAACAGTTTTGTGGCACAGGCTTCTAGCCTGTGCCACAAAGCTGATAGCTGAGAGCTGAGAGCTGATAGCTGAGAGCTGATAGCTGATAGCTGAGAGCTGAGAGCTGATAGCTGATAGCTAACGCATTTTGGTCAAGCTTTCAGTCTTATCCAAAAACATCTCGGTGAAAATACTCATCACTGTTCGCTTACGCACCCGGATATTGGCACTGATAGACATACCCGATTGCAATGGCTCTTTTTTGCCATAAGCTTGAATGAACTGTTTATCCAATTTGATTTTGGCAGGGAAAGTATAGTCTTGACGCAATTCCGCAGGATCCGGTGGTAGGGCATCAACACCAATCCATATTACCTCCCCTTTGACATCACCAAACTCACTAAAGGGAAAAGAGTCAACTCTGACATCGGCTTTGCTTTCTTTTTCCACAAAGCCGATGTCTCGGTTGGTAAGATAGACCTTAGCAATAAGAGAGCTACCGGGAACAATTTTGAGCACTGGCTCACTGGTATTGGCAACAAAACCAGGAGTTGAGGGTTGCAAATCAAAGACTGTTCCATCCACAGGAGCTCGTAGTTCTTGATAGCTTAGGGTGAGTTGAGCCTGCTGCAACTGGCTATCAATTTCAGCCATCTGTTTATTGTTATCAACAATGCGTTGGTTTAATTGACTGATAATGCTAGCTATTTGGGTGTTTATGCTATCAATTCTTTCTTGATTCTGGGCCATCAAATCAGCCAGTTCTCGTTGAGAAGACGCAATGGTATTGAGTAGACTCGCTCTGACCCCAGCAATTTCTTTTTGCAAGCGTTTTTCTTCTTCAATCCTGGAGTTTATCTCAGTTTGGCGATTTTTGACCTCATTTTGCTGCCTCAAGAACTGAATCTTAGAAAAGCCCCCTTG
>NZ_JAAHIE010000397.1:0-6964 GCF_010671945.1 Moorena sp. SIO4E2 | reverse complement strand
TTCACTGGAGCAAGCCAAAAGGCAAGCCGAGAGGTTGAGAGAATCTAGGAGCCGTGTGAGATGAAAGTCTCACGCACGGCTTTGAAGGAGAGGTGCTCCGGATAATACCGGACATCGACTCTAATAAGCTTCCCGAGCATCCGAACCGATAGGTGGATTTGGGAAGAAGCCCGCGCTGTCCCGTGTTTAGCAGCGTCGGGAGTATGTCACCCAGGTCTAAACTATTCGTGAGAGCGCTATGCCCTGGGATAGGGAATAGCGATTAGTTAAGCATGGTCGAGAGGCTTAAAGCAACGGGAATGCATTCAGAGGTAGCCGGATTTATAGGAGGAGAACTATTTTTAGAAATTCGGCGCTGTCAATTGCCTTACTTTATTCCCAAAGAATGCGTGATCAAACCACAAACAGAGTCTGGGTATGAACCAGATGTAATCGTTTTAGACAAGCAAAGGGTTACTGATAACGAAGCACGGTGGGAAAAGGAATCGATTATCACACGGGGGTCTTCTGTTCGTTTAGTCATAGAAGTAGTTTCAACAAACTGGAGCGACGATTACGCTTTGAAACTGGAAGAATACGAATCTTTCGGAATTGCTGAATATTGGATTGTTGATTATTTAGGTTTAGGCGGTCGGCGATTTATCGGCAATCCTAAACAACCTACTTTATCGGTCTACCAATTGATAGATGGTGAATATCATGTTAGTCAGTTCCGAGGAGCTAACCGTATTTTATCGCCAACGTTTCCAGAATTAAGGTTAAATGCCGAACAGGTTTTTCAAGCGATCGCTTAATCAGCATTGATTAATCATGGAATGATTTGAATAGTTTTGTAGAACGGGCATCTTGGTAGAACGGGAATCTTGCTGGAACGGGCATCTTGGTGGAACGGGCATCTTGCCCGTTTCATTTTCGGGCAGGCAAGATGCCCATTCCACTGATATTCATTCCGCCCCTCAGCAATTAACCATTAGGATTAACTGTTGTGTCTACGCATCTGTTTCCTCTCCCCCCACACCTCCCACACCTCCCACACTACCCACACTACCCACACTATCCACACTCTTCCCCGGTGAGGATCAAGCCTCCTGACTAGCTTGGGGGGAAATCGCGAGCTAATTTGGAATAACCTAATCTGTTATTGTAACAATTTAAATTTAAGATTTGGTTAATTAAAGGTAAAATCAGGTGGACATTGGGAGTAGAGATTTTGATTGAGATGCTCAAAGTAGGAACCTTAGTTCGAGTGATTTATCCTGATTATGTTGCGGGTCTTTCGGGTCGTATTGAAGCACAGGAAGAATCCGGTCGTTGGATAGTCAGATTAGAGGAAAATCCATTTGAGCAGAATGATCAACCATTTATATTATCTCTAGATGAGTCAGACTTTGAAGTGATTAAGCCTCCTTCATTCTAGTTAAGCTAGTGATCATATTTTCCATCTCCACCAACCATGAAACACCAGATAAATATAAATGAGTTCAAGAAAAACGTCAAAGCTGACTTTAACACCAGACCAAACTATGATCAAGGAAGCTTTCACCCTCGGCTAGCCAAGGGTCTAGTAGAAGTATCCCACCTGCAAACTGGACAACGAATTCTAGATATGGCTACCGGTACAGGTTTAGTAGCAATTCTAGCTGCCAAAATTGTCGGTGCTTCTGGAGCTGTTGTCGGTGTAGATATTTCCTCAGGCATGCTCAATTTAGCCCAACAAAAAGTTAAAGCCGAAGGTATCAACAACATCAAATTTATAGAAGCAGATGCAGAAACTATCAACTTCCCAGATAATAGTTTCGATAGGATTCTATGTTCTTCAGCCATTGTATACTTAACAGATATCCCTGCTGCGTTACGGCAGTGGTATCGCTTCGTAAAACCAGGAGGATTAGTCGGATTTTCCTGTTTTGCAGCAAAGGCCTTTCCTACAGGAGGTCTGTTTAGAGAAAAAGCAGGAGACTATGGCATTGTAATTCCTAATCCCAATGGACCCCTTGGTAGTCCCGAGAAATGTCACCAGCTACTCACCGAAGCAGGTTTTCAAGACATCAACGTCAAAACCGACCAACTTGGTTACTACAGCAGTGATACTCAAACAGTAGCAGCAAACTCTTGGCGGGGAAACTCAAAGAGTGCCTTTGGCGCGGAAGTTTTCCAGCTTTCTCCAGAGAAATTAGCACAATTGAAAACTGAATTTTTTGTAGCCGTTGAGCAATTAGCCACACCACAAGGCATTTGGATAGATATTACAACGTTTTTTGTTTGCGCCAGGAAATCGGTAACATTTTCTATTCCCAAATAATCCCTAAATCTAAGCTATCAGCTATCAGCTATCAGCTAATGGGGTGGCTACTTGAGTGGCTATTGGCCTTTGGCCACGCTACTTGAGGTGCCAATGGGGCGGCTACTTGAGATCCGAACAGCTTGTGAATAAAATAAGCTGACTGCTGACTACTGACTGCTGACTGCTTACCTTAGGTTTTTAAAGGTTAAACGTTGCACTATTGCTATTATTTATTTTTCTTTTTGTTCTTCCTCCACCACTGGCATTGATTCTGTAGCATCTTCTGCTGAGTAGCCTGAAAATTTAGCCAATTGCTCTAACGACAGCATACCAGGATAAAACCGACCATTAATTTCCCAGGTTGGAAAGCCTTTGATCTTCGCTTCAATGCATAAGTCAGTTTGGGAGGTTTCAGCCCTTGGGTCACATTCAATATAATTGATCTGCTTAAATGCCTCACCAAACATTTGCTTCTGCTTTGTACAATAGGGACACCAGTAAGCCCCATACATTTTAGCACCAATTTTGTTCAAATGACCAGATAAAGAGGTGGCTGAAGGGGTAACTGGGAGTTCAGGAGCAGGGGATTCTAGGGTTACTTTTGTAGGGGTAGAGGGTGAGGGTTCTCCTAAAGAGGATTCCGCAGCTACTGTCAGTAGGACAAGACTAGAAATCACCCAGACAGTCTTATTTAAACTACGAATAAATATCCATGGGAGTTTAATGCTAGGTTTGGCGTTCATAGTTTGTAGGGGATATATTGGAATTATCCAGGGAATTAATCACTTCTTTACCGTTTTAACCTGATCTTGTCGGAAACTACCAAATCTTGATTAATGGGATCTAACCTCTCTACTTTCTTTGCTTACCAGGCTCCCAGCCCATTAGCTGGCAAGCATAGCATCGCCATATAGCAATCCTATCTGATTCGTGAAAGAAATGGACTGCTTTAAGGCAGAAGGCACCCACCCCTAACCCCTCTCAGGAGGGGAATGGCAGAAGGCAGATGATACCGGAGTTGGAGCTAGTTTTTCAGAAGTGCAGTGATGTTACAAATGATTTAGGATTGCTATAGCGCTTAAGCTGAATGCTTACTTTTCTGGAATTAACCTCAGCATCAGTGAATTATCTAATAACTAATCATCACTCTTTTTCATAAACAGGCAACTATGGTCAAACGTTTGCTTACCAAAGACATGCTCGATTTTGACGCTCCAGATCAAGTCAAGGATGTTATCCAACCTCAAGGGCGTCCACCGGAAACAGACCCTACTCTGGGTATCCGTCCGGAATTAAGTATTGAAGTCAACCAAAAGCCAGGCACTCCCCGACATCGACTGGTCACCATTGGTGATTCCCTAAGCCATGGCTTCCAGAATGGAGCAATTTTTAACACTGAGCGCTCCTATCCCATAATGATTGCTCAAGAAATGGGTTGGGAAGAACACCTGCGTCGTCCAACCCAATATGGCAAATTCGGTGGATTGCCCCTGAATCTGGAGTATTTAGTTCGGCACTTAGAGCGACAGTTTGGTGACCAGATACAGTGGTGGGAATTAGGACCGGCTCTGTTTTCAATCCGCGAATTTATGGACGACATAGAAGATTATTGGGAACGGGGTCCTGGTTGGCAAGGGGGCGTTGGCTCTACTGTTGCTATGCACAAAGGGATTAACCACAATCTCGCTATTTATGGGTGGAATCTTAAAGACATTATCTCTCACGACGCAGATACTCTCAGAAAGGCAATCGAGGCACCAACGGATGATCTATTGCGGCAAATCGTTGAGAATGCTAACGAACATGCGGCATTGAGGGTTTTGGACTCCGCACGGGATTCACAAGGTAAAGCACTTACCCCAGTGCAAGCTGCCGTGGCACTAGGGCAAGAAGGAAGTCTAGAAAACGGTCAGGGAGATGGTATTGAAACCCTGATGATCATGATTGGGGCGAATAATGCCATGGGCACCGTTGGTCAACTGCAGGTCAGATGGAGTTGCGATCGCGATTCAAATTCACCACAGCCCAATCAGCGACCTACGGTCTGGTGTCCGGAAGATTTCAAAGCTGAATTGGATCAAGTAGTTGACCAAGTCAAGCAAATCCAAGCTCGCCATGTGATTTGGGCTACAGTTCCCCATGTCACCATTGCCCCCATTGGTCGTGGAGTAGGAGATAAGATCGCTACTGGCTCGCGCTACTTCCCCTACTACACCCGTCCTTGGATTAGTGACGAAGATTTCGATCCTAACCGTGACCCGCACATTACCGCACAACAAGCCCGAGCCATTGATAGCGTCATTGACCAGTACAACGACTATATTGCTGATGCTGTACGTCAAGCTCGAAAAGAAGGTCGAGATTGGTATTTATTTGAATTAGGAGGATTACTGGATGGCTTAGCTTATCGACGTTATATTGAAGACTCCGACTGCAGACCAGATTGGTGGACTCCCTATCAGCTGGCACCGGAACTCGAAGCTCTTTCACCAGTACCAGATACTCGCTTTTTTAGATCCGATGCCACCGGTCGCACCAGCGGTGGTTTCTTCACCCTAGATGGCATTCATCCCACTACCATTGGCTACGGTATCGTTGCTCAAGAATTGATCACTCTTATGCAGCAACAAGCTGGTGTCAAGTTTTATGGCAAAGACGGTCGCACAGAGCGTCATGATCCAGTCAAGATCAATTTCCAACGCCTGATTGCTCTAGATACCTTGATTTCCGATCCACCGAAATCTTTATCGAGTAGTCTGAAATGGCTGGATTGGCTCGATCAGAACTTGCAAATTTTCCAGCGCTTACTAAGAAAGGGGAATTGAAGAATGAAGAATTTAGAATGAAGAATGAAGAATGAAGAATGAAGAATGCAGAATGCAGAATGCAGAATGAATAAATTCTAAATTATCCGGTTAACTAGTTAACATATCGATGATATGGGAATAGGTAGTTTCCTATTCCCGATTTTACAAACTAATTTCAACTAGTGATTAATTTAAAGGGGAATAATTTACCAATTTATCCAATTGCAGATTTGAGATCATTTTCGGGCGCTCAGGATGTCCACCCCACTCATATTAGTTCCTTGATTCAGCAATTCCAAGTATGGAGCGTAGGCAAAAACGCGATTACGTTTTTGCCCAGTAATTTCTTGTAAAATACCAACATCACACAGATCATTAACTAATTTGTTGGCATTAGGGTATTTGAGTTGAATAATTTTTTGAACCTGTTCAACAGTGATAATTGGCCTAAAATAAAGGTTATCCAGCACGATTATAGCGTTTCCGGTTCGCTTCCCCATCTTATTGACCAGTAGTTGATGATGTTCTTCCTTCATGGTTACTATGTTGCGGGCAGTAGCGGACGCTTCCTGAGCGACTTCGTAAACACCACGCAGAAAGAACTTTAGCCAACCTTCCCAATTGCCACTATCTCTGACAGCTTGAAGTCGGTCATAGTATTCAGAGCGATATTTCTTGAAATAGTAAGAAATATATAAAAGCGGGCGCTTCAGTATATTCTGCTCACATAGAAGAAATGTAATTAGTAGACGCCCTGTTCTGCCATTGCCGTCAAGAAAAGGGTGAACTGTCTCGAACTGAGCATGAGCCAATCCAATTTTTAGCAAAGCGGGAATTGGTTTTGAATCATGCAAAAACTTTTCTAGATTATCTAGAGCTTGTTTCATTTCATGGGGTGGAGGTGGAACGTAAGTAGCGTCTTTGAGGGAACATCCTTCCGGACCAATCCAATTCTGGCTACTACGAAACTCACCTGGATCTCGCTCAGAACCTCGCACTCCTTGCATTAACTTCTGGTGTATTTCCCGAATCAGGCGCAAACACACAGGTAAATCCTTCAAGCGCTCAAGACCGTGGTTAATAGCAGCGATATAGTTAACCACCTCAGCCACTTCTTGAGGATTATCTGGTTCGAGTGTTTGGGATTCAAATTCCAGAACATCTATCAAAGATGCCTGCGTTCCTTCAATCTGACTCGACAAAACCGCTTCTTTGCGAACATACATAAACACAAATAGGTCAGGGTTAGGCAGAGCATCTGTTGATCCATCTAGCCTACCGAGTGCACGATCCGCCTGAGATAGAAGCTGCCACATCTCGTCATCGATAATGATGTCAGGCACAGGCGGCAACGGATTCGGTATGAAAGCTTTATATCCACTAAGCTGATCCACATACTGACCTGCTCTAGTAGCACTAACCATTATTATCGCTGTCGTTAATACTGAATATTTTCCAGCTCTATATTAACGAAAAGCCATCTCTTTCGTTAATAAGCCTATAAATGAAAATTTATATGATATAATTACCAACTCGAAAAAATCAACTGAAAGGATCCATTACTATCCTATAGCAGTCGCCAGGGCAGTTAGGACATCGACATTAGTCTCACACCCTTTGTAAGCGATGCAGAGGTGCGACCCGTGGCGAATTTAATTCGCCAACGGAAAGCGCACCATTACGGTCTTGGGGGTTTCCCCCACTCGCTATTGCATCAAGAAGCGCAAGAGTTTGACTTCTGACAAATGACTTCTGACTTCTGACTTCTGCTATAAAGGTAACCTTCAGGGTAACTCAGGTTTCGATAAACTGAAGAAAAAATGCACTTGAGGCGATTATGACCCAAAACAATCGCTCCCCATGGGATGCTGGC
>NZ_JAAHIE010000396.1:0-6974 GCF_010671945.1 Moorena sp. SIO4E2 | reverse complement strand
CCAGGGTAAGCGCAAGAAAAAATTGCCCATAATGTGCATTGGCTGGATATCGGTTGATCGTGGCTCGAAACCCCTATAATCTCGTAGAACTTGATTCTCAATAGAGTTTAATAGTTGAGAATGAACCCAGTTTTTTCTCAATAAGCTACAGCTTATTGATTCTTGCGCTTACCCTGTATCAGCTATCAGCTATCAGCTATCATTTTTCAGCTATCATTTTTCAGCTATCAGCTATCAGCTATCAGCTATCAGCTATCATTTTTCAGCTATCATTTTTCAGCATATGCGCGTAGCGCATATGCTTAGATGTGCTTTTCCCCATACTTTCCATTCTGATTAATCTCGAACTATTAAATTCTCCCGTTCAAGAAGGTTGATTTTAAGTAAGCTGACGGCTGACAGCTGACGGCTGAATGCTTATCTTGCCTCTTGCCTCTTGCCTCTTGCCTTGGCTTGAGGGAGTATATTCACAACTTAAATAAAAATGCTACATCATAGTTTTATTAATCTCAAATGCTAAGCTTTCAGCATCCAGCCCATGAGCACGAAGCACTTCCTGATTTTGACCGCATTTCGGAATATCAAATACTCCAAATTGCCTGACCTGTATTTGCCCAGACAATCCTAATTCTGCCAACCCACTTACAATCCGATCCCCCTGTCCTCCTATTACATAATGGTTATCCAGGGTAAACACCCAGGAGTAACCTTGGAGGATTTGTTCCAACCAGTCTAAATCCACAAAATTTAGCCAAGGCAAATTGACTACTTTTAGGGTGATACCGTGATTCTGAGCCAATAACTGGGCAGCTTGATAGGCTTGTGGCAGCAGCACGGGACCGTAACCAAATAAAATAGCGTCTTGCCCCTCAGTTAAGGCAATCCCCTGACCCAACTCCAACTGATAATCCTCTGGCAATTGATAGGGAATCTGACAGGGGATCGAGACTAGCCTGATATAGCAACTACTGATAGTTCGATGCAAACAGTAGTCTAGAGCTAGGGATACTTCTGCTTCATTAGCTGGTTCAATCATCACCATATTCGGTATCGCTCCTAGGGCAGAAATATCCCTTACCGATTGGTGAGAATGACCAGGACCACCGGGTAGCAACCCAGCTAGGGAGCCAACATAAATAATCTTAGTCCGTTCGGTAGCATTATTATAGATTTGCTCATTGGGTCTGGTGGATAGGAAACAAGCAAAGGAATGCACGATCGGCAGTAACCCTTTCAGTGCCATCCCCCCGGCCTGGGATACCATATCTTGTTCGGCAATGCCACACTCAAAGAACCGTTTCGGGAACTTGTCTTTAAAGGGAATCAAGCCACAATCGAGCATTAAATCCGCATCGAGTACCACCAGGTCTTGATTCCGTTCTGCTTGGGTAACCAAAGCTTTGGAATAGGCACTAACCAGTCGTTGCGCCCCATCAGCTACAGCAGGTTTGGCATAGGATAGCATCTCCAATGCTAAGGGGGATGCTCCAACTTGTTCCAATTGGGTATTGGCAGCAGCAATTAGTTCTGCGACTCCGGTCGTGTAGGCTTCATCATCCGGTGCGCCACTATGGAAGTGATATAAGTTGTCTTCTGGTCTGATGGCCGTGTGTTCCATAAAGGAGATTCCTTTGCCCTTAATGGTGTCAGCAATCAGGATTTTGGGCTGGTTAGTGACTGCTTTCAATTTTGCGATCGCATTCCCTAAAGCCTTGACATCATTACCATCACAGCGCTCAACATACCAGCCATAGGCCGCAAACTTCCGTTCCAAGTCCCCCAAGTCACTCACTTGGGACACCCAAGTATCGGACTGGATTTTATTATGATCCACAATCACAGTCATCTCATGGAATCCCAGATTTGCTGCTGGTTGGAGAGACTCCCAAAACTGACCCTCCTGCAACTCCCCATCCCCAGTTAATATATAAACATTTCCCTCTCGACCCATCAGCCGATTTGCGCTAATCATCCCCTTAGCCTTAGAAACCCCCATTCCCAAGGAACCAGTATTCGTTTCCAACAACGGAATCGAAATATCTGGATGACCAGGAAGTCCATCTAACCGCCTCAAGCTATGGATACGCTCAAACTCCAGCAAACCATGGCCAATCAAAACCGAGTAAAAACCCGGTACATCGTGACCCTTAGAGGAAAAATAAATATCCCGTGGTTGATTAGAGTTAGTTTTCCTAACCCGTAATTCATTTAAAAACAGCCAACAAACAATATCTAAACTACTAAAACTACTACCAATATGCCCTGAACCAGCCTGTTTTATCATATATAAAGTATTGATTCGACAGTAGGTAGCAAAAAGCTCAGTATGAGTTTCGGGAGTAATGTCTAAATCCTTCAGGCGTTCAAACTCCCGAAACGGGACTAGAGATAGATTTGTCATTTAATAAATATAACTAAATTGGTTTTTGACAGACGAGAGGTAAGTGAGCGTCTCCCTGTTCTATTAAATAGTTCACATACCACCAATCTTTCAAGTCATTAATATCTAATCCCTCATGATCATGGGTAATAAATGGCATAATCACCTTTCCAGCAATTGTATACTCTTCCAGCACTACTCTTGACCAAGCAATTTCTAAGCTAGCATTTTGCACATAGACCTCTGGCAAGGCCTGATAGGGAGTACTATGCCAGGGGGTATGGGGGGTTGAAGGTTGGGGGGTTGAAGGTTGGGGGGTTGAAGGTTGGGGGGTTGAAGGTTGGGGGGTTGAAGGTTGTTCGCGTAGCGTGGCCTTTTGGCCAAGGTTGGCTGGTTGGGTGGTTAGCTGGTTGAAGGTTGTTCGCGTAGCGTGGCCTTTTGGCCAAGGTTGTTGGCCTTTGGGGTTCGAGAAGGGTAGGTTGGGGGGTTGGAGGTTATGGTTAACCTGACAATTGCCTAATTCAAAAGTGTTCTGCTCAAGCAACGGTTTCATCAGGCTGCCGTTGAGTACCCACATTTTCCCAGGATGCTGCTGGCATTTCTCTACTGCCCGTAAGGAGTCTACTTGATCAGCTTGAGCCAAAAACGCTTGCCAAGCTCGTTGAATCGTCTGGGGTTGGCGACAAGGACTGGTTGGTCGCAGGATGCTGAAGCAATCAAAGTCTCGCCCCAGATTACTCAAATGCCTCAGGGTGTAATCAATCCACTCAATATCTGGTGACTTGTCGGTAGCATACTCTGGCGGACGCAAAAATGGTACATCAGCGCTATAGTAACGAGCAATTTCCGCCACCTCTTCTGAGTCAGTGGAAACAATCACGGCTGAGAACACTTGGCTTTGAGTTGCAGCAGCAATAGTATAAGCAATTAACGGATGCCCTTTTAAACGACGAATATTTTTACCAGGTACTCGTTTGGAACCAGCCCGGGCTGGAATTAGGGCAACTACTGTCGGAGTTTTAGAATCCACCAATTTTCTTGATCTTAGACAATAATCTTGCTGGCAAATTTTTGATCACCACTTTATAGTTTACAGAAATAGGGAATAGGTAAGCTATCAGCTATCAGCTATCAGCTATCAGCTATCAGCTATCAGTTATCAGCTATCAGCTATCAGCTATCAGCTATCAGCTATCAGCTATCAGCTATCAGCTTAAGCGCTACGCGCACGCTACGCGAACAGCTATCAGCTATCAGTTATAGCAATCCTAAACGAGGTTTATTTTCAGCTGACGGCTAACAGCTGACGGCTGACAGCTAACGGTAGTCGGGAGTATAACGGGCATCTTGCCCGTTACAATTTTACTAGTAATTGTTGGTTTTATAATAACTCATTATTGCAGTTAGTTATCTATTAGTAATTACTAATTTTAATACTTGTCAATATTGACAAGTATAGTGTATAATTATATATGGCTCAATCAATTACTTTAAGTACAAATTACTGGGTTTTAGGAAGTAGGGATTAGGTAGTAATAATTGCTCCTTGCCACCGTGAACTAAATCCCACAGCATTTCCTTAATAAGGAAATAAACTTGTTCGCGTAGCGTGGCCTTTTGCCCAAGGTAAATCATCTGGTAAATCATAAGTAGTAAAAACCCGTTCTAATAGAGCAATGGTAAAAATTAACATTCACAGCGTGTAATCGCAAATCACACTATAAAAATAACACCATAAACAGAATCTACACTAGTTTAATCAAAATAATAGCGGTGATACTACTTAGGATTTACACAGATTTTTTATTTTATGCCCTATTGCCTGTTACCTAAAATCCAAAACGTACTTCAACCAATTGATAACTACTATCGTAAACATTCTATTGCAGCAAAGCAAATGACAAACTCAGACCAGTTTGATACTCGTTTCAACCTTTTACTAACTGCCTTCGAGCGGATCACCCAACAGATTGAACAGCTCGGTCAAAGAACCGATTCCAATGCTCGTGCCATCGAGCAGACCAACCAACAGATTAAACAGCTCGGTCACAGGATCGATTCTAATGCTCGTGCCATTGAAGCTCTAACCAATACTGTCCATGAGTTCAAACGAGATCGCGCTCAAGCATACTCTTTGATGGCAGATTTAGCTCAAAATCAATCCCGAATGTATGGCATGATGGCCAACTTAGATGAGCGACAGGAACAACTCTCCCAGCGACAAGGTGAGATTGTAGAAATTATGAAGTTACTGACTAAATCTAATTAGGATTTAGAACCACTAGGGTGAGGATTTAGCTATAAACAGTCAGCTGACTGCTTATAGCTATTGAGAAAACACTAAACACTATTGCAGCAAATGACAAACTCAGACCAGTTTGATACCCGTTTCAATCTTTTACTAACTGCGATCGAGCAGATTAGCCAACAAATTGAACAGCTTCGTCAAAGAACCGATTCTAATGCTCGTGCCATTGAAGCTTTAACCGATACTGTCAATGAGTTCAAACGCGTTCGCGTAGCGTGGCCAAAGGCCATCGCTCTCAACTGTATTCTGTAATGGCTAATTTAGCACAATCTCAGTCTAATTTATTTCAATCTCAGGCTAATTTAGCGGACAGTCAATCCCGAATGTATGGCATTATGGAAAATTTAGATGAGCGACAGGAACAACTTTCTCAGGGACAGGAACAACTGTCTAACCGACAGGGGGAGATTGTAGAAATTCTGAAATTATTGACTCAATCTAATTAGGGTTTATAACCACTAGCGTAAGCTATCAGCTTAAGCGCTACGCGCACGCGATCGCGTTCAGCTGATAGCTTACAGATCTTGATAAAACACTACACACTATTGCAGCAAAGTAAATGACAAACTCAGACCAGTTTGATACCCGTTTCAACCTTTTATTTACTGCCATTGAGCGCATCGACCAACAGATTGAACAGCTCGGTCACAGAATTGAACAGCTTCGTCAAAGAACCGATTCCAATGCTCGTGCTATCGAAGCTCTAACCGATACTGTTAATGAGTTCAAACGGGATCGCGCTCGACTGTATTCTGTGATGGCCGATTTAGCAAACTCTCAGTCTAATTTAGCTCAAAGTCAATCCCGAATGTATGGCCTAATGGAGAACTTAGATGAGCGACAAGAACAACTTTCCCAGCGACAGGAACAACTGTCTAACCGACAGGGTGAGATTGTAGAAATTCTGAAATTATTGACTAAATCTCAACCAGCTTAAATCTAAGCTATCAGCCCTCAGCTATCAGCGGTCAGCTGAGGGCTGATAGCTGAATGCTTAAGCAAAAGGGGCAAGGGAGATTTATATCAATTGTTTTGGTTCCCTTCTAGTAAACTATCCAGCTTATTTTCAATGGTGTTAAGTTTCCTGAGAATAGTGGGACGGTCATCATCGATAGCTATTAACATCCGAGTCAATCCTTCCTCAACTCTGGTAACTCTATTGACAACCTCTTCCATGGTCTGAATTCTCTCTCCATGGTCATTGGCAATAGCTTCTACAGAACGAGCTAATGACTGCACCACTGCTTCAACCTCTTCCATGGTCTGAATTCTCTGTTGATGATCATTAGTAAGAGCTTCTACAGAACGAGCTAATGACTCCACCACTGCTTCAACATTTTCAATGGTATGAATTCTCTGTTGATGGTCATTAGCAAGAGCTAGTACAGAACGGGCTAATGACTCCACCACTGCTTCAATCCGGTCTAATCTATCGTTGTTATTACTCACTGCTATAGCATTTATAAATAGCTTATGAACACCAATACTAATTTAGTATAGCATTTCGATTTAGTATAGCATTTCCTGTAGTAATTTAATAAAAATATTACCGCTTTTTACATTACCCAAAATCCCTTTATACTCGATTAATTATTGCCTGTTGGGTGCATCTCACTTTTGCCTAATTTCAAAACTGAGATGCACCGGTACCTACTCCCTACTCCCTACTCCCTACTCCCTACTCCCTACTCCCTACTCCCTTTCCTAATACCTTACTCACAAATCAGTTTTTTATTACTGATGAGTAATTGAGGCTAAACCTTTTGTTTAGATGGGGAAGGTTTCAGCTTACGTTTGATGGTTGAAGCTAAGCCGAGAATGGCAAGGGTAAAGATACTTATACTATGAGTGGGTTCAGGGACAATCACCGGTTTCGCAGAAAAACTAATCGGCAACTCGCTATCTTCTGGTCCAAAATTTTCAAAACCAGTGATAAATGGCGGTGCTGAAAAAATTTCAAAAAAACTAGGGGGCTGCAAAAAACTAGCGAAAAAGACATTAACAAAGTTTCCAGCTGAGGTGGAAAACCCAAAGCCGTCAGTTGTTAACTGATTACCATCAATACTAATTAAATTGTCAACCTCGAAAGGTTCGTTTCCCGGTGTAGAAGTACCAGTAGGTTGCAAACCAGTAATTGTTTCGGTGTTGCGGGTGCCAGTAATTTCAGAAATCAGGAAAAAACCCAAATCATCAGGAGTATCATTAGTAGTGAAAGTACCACTGGCTTCGATACCAGGAGCAGAATAACTCCAGTTCCAATTTAAAGCTGAAGCTGCCTGGGGTGCC
>NZ_JAAHIE010000395.1:0-6994 GCF_010671945.1 Moorena sp. SIO4E2 | reverse complement strand
GTTAAAACAGTAAAAAACTGTGGCAGGGGAGCAAGTAAGCGTTGAAAAACGCTATCTACCAAGGAGGTTGAAACTTGAAAAATCTCAGATTTTTAGACCTTGACGAGAAGTTTGACAATCTGGTAGATTTGTTGCGCTTGAGAGCCCATTCTCAGCCTGAACAAATCGCTTATACCTTCCTCGAAAAAGCGGAACAAGAAACTGATCGTATCACCTATCAGGTATTAGACCAACGCTCAAGGGCGTTCGCCAGCCAGTTGCAGTCTCTGGCAGCAACAGGGGAACGAGCGCGAGAAGCGTGTATCCACCAGGTATAGACTTGATTGCTGCCTTCTTTGGGTGCTTGTACGCTGGCGTAATTGCAGTGCCCGCTTATCCACCACCCCGACGCAGTCGCAATCTCTCTAGGTTGTTAGCGTACGGATCAGATGCAGAGGCGTTGTTTGCCCTAAGGACTCGTGTAAAAATAACCTGAACAGTTTTTTTATGGAAGCTAGATTTCACAATTTATTTCAGATAAAATTTGTACAACTTATTTTTACATGGCTCCTAACTACCAAATCTCTTATAACCGAGTTAACCAGCTCGCCGAGCCCAGCATCCAGCTCTAGCTCAGTTGCATTTGCTTGCTACCAATAAATGCGATCGCGACCAAGGGTTGAACTGGTCTGAACCAACCCTAGACAGCAGTAGCCTGGCCTTTCTCCAGTACACCTACGGTTCTACGGGAACACCCAAAGGAGTAATGGTAAGTCACGGTAACTTGCTACACAAGGAGTACTCATTACTTATTCTTCTTCGTTAAATCAAAATGGATAGAGAACCGATTGCAATTATTGGCATGGGATGTCGTTTTCCAGGAGCTAAAAATCCAGAAGCATTCTAGGAACTACTATAGTAATTTACCTGATTTCAAAGAGGTAGAAGTATATGACAATATTTTGCCAGTTATCGAAGATATTTCATAAAAACAATTTGAAGCCCTAGCCGTTAAACAACTTGAAAAAATCAAAAGTATAAATAATTTGATACATAACCAAAAAAAACAACTTTAATTACTCAAAATTCAAGGCTAAAAATTCATGGAAGCGACTACCAACACAGAGCAACTATCATTATCCAAACAGATGTTTCTGGCGCTAAAGCAAGCAGAAGCTTTGGAGATGATGGAGCGTTCAAAAAGTAAACCTATTGCCATTATTGGCATGGGCTGTCGATTTCCAGGAAATGCCAACACACCCGAAAGCTTCTGGCAACTGTTATCTAGTGGTCAAGATGGGGTTAAAGAAATTCCACCTGAACGCTGGGATATAGATTCTTTCTATCACCCTGACCCTGATACTCCAGGGAAAATGTATATTCGCCATGCTTCATTAGTTAATCAGGTAGATCAGTTTGATCCTGAGTTTTTTGGCATCTCTCCCCGAGAAGCAAATAGCCTTGATCCACAGCAACGTTTTCTTTTGGAAGTAACTTGGGAAGCTCTAGAAAGAGCTGGAATTAACCCCCAACAATTAGAAAACACTCAGACCGGGGTGTTTCTGGGCATCGGTCAAAACGATTATGCTGATTTGAGCTTCAGCCAACTCGAAAATATCAGCCCTTACGATGGTACAGGAAATGGGTTTTGTTTTGCAGCAGGTCGGTTATCTTACTCATTAGGATTGCAAGGCCCATCTATGGCAATAGATACAGCTTGTTCAGCGTCTCTGGTAGCTGTACATGAGGCTTGTCAGAGTCTGCGTCAGGGTGAGTCTAATCTGGCTTTAGCAGGAGGAGTACAACTAATTCTCTCTCCTCAAATCACCACCGCACTATCAAGATTAAAGGCTCTATCACCCGATGGCAGGTGTAAGACTTTTGATGCTGCTGCTGATGGTTATGGCAGGGGAGAGGGATGTGGGATTGTGGTACTCAAGCGTCTGTCTGATGCTCTCAAAGACGGTGACCAAATCTCAGCAGTGATTAGTGGTTCAGCCGTTAATCATGATGGACCTAGTAGCGGACTGACAGTGCCCAATAAACTAGCCCAGGAAAAGTTAATTCAGCAAGCTCTCAAAGCGGCGAAACTAGAACCATCTCAGGTGGGTTATTTGGAGGCTCATGGTACAGGAACTTCTTTAGGAGACCTTATGGAAGTAAGAGCCTTAGCCAGTGTGTTTGAGCAGGGACATAACCAGGACAATCCCTTGATGATTGGTTCAGTTAAAACTAATATTGGTCACCTAGAAGCCGCAGCGGGAATTGCAGGTTTAATTAAGGTAGTTTTGCAACTCCAACATCAAAAAATTGCGCCTCATCTGAATTTTAGAAATCCCAACCCCTATATTGATTGGGAGAATATACCTCTAAAAGTTCCCACTCAACTGACACCTTGGTTGTCATCAGAGGGTAAACGAGTGGGAGGAGTCAGTTCCTTTTCTCTTAGTGGCACGAATGCTCATATAGTGCTAGAAGAAGCTCCAACTGAAGTCAGAAGTCAGAAGTCAGAAGTTAGAAGTGAAGAATATCTAGAACGTTCGCTGCATTTATTGAGTTTATCAGCCAAGACACAAAATGCTCTAGAATATTTAGTTAGTAGTTATCAAAATTATTTAGAAATTTATCCAGAGTTACCACTAGCAGATGTATGTTACACAGCTAATACAGGAAGAGCTCATTTCAACCATCGACTAGCGGTTATTGCTTCTGACCGACAGCAATTAGCAGAAAAACTACTTTACTGGAAAACTGGGGAGGAAGTAGTTGGGCTATTTTCTGGACAACTTGATAGTGGTAGCAAAAGTCCAAAACTGGCTTTCCTGTTCACCGGTCAAGGTTCCCAATATGTGAATATGGGAAGGCAACTCTATGAACAAGCACCGACTTTCCGTAAAGCTTTAGATGAATGTGAGCAAATCTTACAGCAGTATCTGGAATATCCACTCAATCAAGTTCTCTATCCTCAAGACCCACAGCACTCAAGCTCCTCTCTACTAGACCAAACTGCTTATACCCAACCAGCCCTATTTGCCATTGAATATGCCCTGTTTAAGCTATGGCAATCATGGGGCATAAACCCAGATGCAGTAATGGGTCACAGTGTCGGAGAATATGTAGCAGCAACAGTAGCAGGAATTTTTAGTTTAGAAGATGGTCTGAAACTAATTGCGACTAGGGCAAGATTGATGCAACAGTTGCCCTGTGGTGGTCAGATGGTTTCAGTGATGGCTAACGAGTCAAAAGTCCGTGAGCTGATTACCCCATATACAGAAAAAGTAGCGATTGCTGCGATTAATGGACCATTAAGTGTAGTAATTTCAGGTGAAGCAGAAGCCATTGCCGCCATGGTCAGTAGTCTAAACTCAGAAGGAATCAAAACCAAAAGACTACAAGTATCCCACGCCTTTCATTCACCATTAATGGAACCGATGTTGGCAGAATTTGAAGCAGTAGCCAATCAAATTACCTACCATCAGCCAAAAATACCACTGATTTCCAATGTTACAGGAACAAAAGTAGACAAGAGTATTGCCACAGCTAACTATTGGGTAAATCATATACGTCAACCCGTCAAGTTTGCGGCTAGTATGGAAACCCTGCAACAACAAGGGTTAGGAATATTCTTAGAAATAGGAGCAAAACCAATATTATTAGGCATGGGGCGTCAATGTTTACCAGAAGAGTTCGGTATTTGGTTACCGTCGTTACGTCCGGGAGTAGAAGAATGGCAACAAATGCTGTCTAGTTTAGGACAGTTATATGTCCAGGGAGTCAAGGTAGATTGGTCAGGGTTTGACCGAGATTATAGCCGTCATAAAGTAGTCTTACCAACTTATCCATTCCAACGGGAACGGTATTGGGTTGAAACCGCTGAGCGCTCCGATTCACAAGCCATCTCTTCAAACAAGCTCCATCCTCTAATTAATCAAAAGTTCCAATCTCCCTTATCAAAAGAAATATTTTTCGAGTCTGACTTTAGTACCACTACCCTGCCCTTTTTAGCAGACCACCGTATCTATGAAAAAGTTGTAGTTCCTGGTGCAGCTCACATCTCCCTAGTGTTAGCAGCTGCCTCTTTAACGTTTCCGAAAACTGAATGTCAACTGGAAGATATTCTCTTTCCTCAAGCCCTAGCCATTCCGGAGCAAGGAGTACGAACTGTGCAGGTAGCTTTGACTCCAAAAGATAGCTCTTATTCATTTCAAGTGATTAGCTTTGACGACTCTTTTAACGATGGCAGACAAATCAGTTCTTGGGCGGTTCATGGTACTGGAAAGATTTCTACTGACCCGATTAACAAATCACGATTATCTCTGGTAGATATTGAAGGAATTAAAGCTCGCTGTAGTCAAAAACTAGAGAGCACAGAAGTTTACCAGTATATCTGGGAGCGACAAATTCAATTAGGGCAGAGTTTCCGCTGGATAGATCAGGTCTGGATAGGAAACGGAGAAGTTCTTTGTCAAATGAAAGTGCCCCAAACAGTTCTAGATGCAACAAAGTATCAACTACATCCGGCTTTGGTTGACTCCTGCTTCCAATCACTAGTTGCACTTAACTTAAGTCTTGACGACGATAATAAGGAGAGGTTTGTTCCGTTCAGTGTAGAGAAATTTACTTTCTATAATCGTCCTGAGAATGGACGGCTTTGGTGTTATACCCGTAGGTCGAAAGACAAACAATCATCAGAAAAATTAAAAGGTGATATACAATTAATTGACCAAAATGGCGAGCTAGTGGCTCAGGTTAGTGGTGTTGAAGCGAGGAAAGCAAATCCCCAAACGTTGCTGAAGACTCTGGGTTCAGATTTGAGTAATTGGTTTTATGAAATCAACTGGCAAGCTATACCCCTACCATCAAAAACCCCATCTAATCAAAATCAAACAGGGAATTGGTTAGTATTTGCACTCACCGGTGAATTGACAGAGGGTATTGGGAAGAGTTTAGAACAAAAGGGGCTCAACTGTATTTGGGTATCTCCCGGTTCAGAGTATCAGCAATTAGATGCTCAACATTATCAAATCAATCCCACTGTTGCTGAACAATTCCAAAAACTGCTGGAAGACAATGGTGATCTCAAAGGGATTGTGCATTTATGGGGTGTAAATGAAACCAGTGAATCGGTCGGTATACTGGAGTTAGAAAAAGCTCAAGAACTAGGTTGTGCTACAGTACTGCATTTAGTCCAAGCCTTAATTCAAGCTGGACTAACTCATCTACCGCCGATGTGGTTAGTTACTCAAGGAACTCAGAGTGTATTAGATGAAACGGAAGTGGTACAACCCCACCAGGGAGCTCTATGGGGACTAGGGCGAGTTATTAGTCTGGAACACCCAGAATTAGCTTGTTTTCGAGTTGACCTAGATCCGAAATCTCATATTTCTGAAACCCTCCCCAGTTTGGTAGATGAACTGTTGTCTAATCATAACGAAAACCAGATCGCAATTCGTCAGGGAGTCCGTTATGTAGCCCGATTAGTACCACAACAACAGCAGAAGTTAAGATCATTACAACTATCAATTGAATCAGAAGCCTGTTATATTATTACTGGTGGTTTGGGAGCATTAGGGCTACAGGTAGCCCGGTGGCTAGTTGCTAAAGGTGCTAAACATCTGGTCTTAATTGGGGGTTGTGCTCCCTCAGAGATGGCGATGGAAACAATTCAGGAATTAGAACAAGCTGGAAGCCAAATCTCAGTTTTATCAGGGGATATATCCAATCAACAACATACGGTCAGAATGATGAAGCAAATTCAGGGATCGTTGCCACCACTCAAAGGAGTGATTCATGCCGCCGGGGTATTGGATGACGGGTTACTGCAAAACATGAGTTGGCAGCAGTTTACCAAAGTGATGGCACCAAAAGTAGCAGGGACTTGGTATTTACATCAACTGACCCTTGATTTACCCTTAGATTTCTTTGTCTGTTTCTCGTCGATGGCTTCGATGTTGGGTTCACCAGGTCAAGGAAACTATGCCGCAGCTAATGGGTTTATGGATGCTTTAGCCCATCATCGTCGAGGGCAGGGATTACCAGGATTGAGTATTAACTGGGGAGCATGGGCAGCAGGAGGCATGGCCGCTCGTTTAGCAAGTGGACATCACAATCGGATGCAGAGCCAGGGCATAGTTGCCATTGAACCCGAACAGGGAATGCAGGCATTGGGGTCATTGTTATCAGGTTCTCAAAGCCAAGTTGGAGTGTTCCCGATTAACTGGTCAAGGTTTGTCAGCCAGCTCCCTAGTGGGCAAAATATCCCATTTTTGTCCGCTTTGATTTCATCAGTAACAGAAACTAAAAACGAACAGCTTTTAGAACAGCTAAAAGCAGCTCCACCAGAGCAAGGAGAAAAAATATTGATAGATTACCTCAAAAATAAAATTTCTACTATTTTGGTAATAAATGCTGCTAAAATAGAAATAAAGCAACCTTTAACTAGTATGGGTTTTGATTCTTTGATGGCCGGTGAATTGCGAAATTTTATACAAAGGGAAATAGAAGTTGATATTCCTATGGAAATAATAATTAGCGGTATTAGTATTCTTGAAATAGCAAATTTATTGCTTGATAAAATTTTGTTAAATCAAATTAGTTTATCAAATTATTCACAAACCCAAAATATCATTGAAGATAGGGAAGAAATTACTATATAATTTTATAATAAATTTCTAAATATATATATTAAAACACAAAGTGAAGGTATTAGTTTGATAAAAATAGCGCGAATAAAGTCCTTGAGTGATTTTGGTTAGAAAAAAATAGTTCCTCAAACCATCAAAAACCCAAAACATCATTGAAAATAGGGAGTAAATCAATCATGAACCTGAAGCAAGTTTTGTATCAAATCTCTAGCCAAGGCATTAAAATTTGGGCTGAAGGCGATCAACTAAAAATTAACGCTCCTAAGGGGGCATTGACAGCAGAAATTAGAGATATTATATCTCAAAATAAGACCGAATTATTGCGGCTGATTCAGCAAAAAAGCCACAATTTTAGTGCTCAATCTATACCA
>NZ_JAAHIE010000394.1:0-6994 GCF_010671945.1 Moorena sp. SIO4E2 | reverse complement strand
CTATCAGGCACTACCAGCAGCACTATGGGGTATTACAGTTGCCGTTGTGGATAATTTATTTAATCTAAGATAAAAAAAGGATTTTAAAGTTTTGCCCCTGTAATGTATAGTTATAGCGATTGTTTTAACTATATTAATGTTACTCCAAGTTCGTAACTTTTTATGGTAAAATTTAGCAGGAATATGTCTGTTAATATTTGCTATTACTTTTAAAAATGATCAGTTTATAGTTCTAGATAAAATTGCTGCTTTTGGTAAATACTCTTATGGAATTTATCTGATCCATATTCTGTTTGTTGAGGGTCTTCAGGATATAGCAAATTTCTTTAACATCTCAGGAACTATAGTTCTAGATCTAGGCGTATTTTTGCTATCCCTAATGCTCACCATGCAGACGATTTTCATACTGAGAAAATTAAATCTACAAGAATGGCTTGGTACCTAAGACAAAAAGTAACAGCCAATTATGCTTTAATCCATAACTAATTTAGCTTAACTCAAGTGCTCAAAATCGCAGTATTGTTTACTAACTATGGCCCCTACCATATTTCCCGTGTCAGTGCTTTACACGAGCATTGTCATAAAATAGGCTGGAATGTAGTTGGTATAGAATTGGCAAGAGCCGAAGCTGACTATGCCTGGAAAGCTAATTTACAAAATCTTCCATTTCCGCTTATTTCTGTTGTCAGCGATCGACAGCGAGAGCAGGTAAAGTTTCATCAATTACTCCCAAAACTTTACTCTACCCTAAGGAAGGTTCAGCCTGATGTGGTGGTGATTGCTGGCTATTTTGAATCAGCCATGATTGCCACTTTAGTATGGAGTTTATGGCACAGTAAACTACCAATTTTGCTTTCTGAGACTACAGAAACAGATTTTACTAGAGCCTGGTGGCGTGAAACTATAAAGCGCTGGCTACTTAACCGGTATAAATCGGCTTTAGTGGGCGGGCAACCACAAAAACGTTACTTGATCAAATTAGGACTACCTAAGGAAGCCATTTTTTGCGGCTATGATGTCGTAGGTAATGATGCTTTCCATCCCGACAAAATTAAATCTCTGGCACCTCCTTTAAACAAGCCCTACTTCCTGGCTATCAATCGCTTTATCCCTAAGAAAAATCTTCCTTTTGTAATTTCAGCCTACGCTACCTATCGCCAACTAGCCAAAGACAGGGCTTGGGAGTTAGTCCTGTGTGGGGATGGTTCAATGCGCTCTCAAATTGAGCAACAGATTAAAGACTTAGGGTTGACTAAGTTTATTCATCTAACTGGTTTTTTACAACAACAAGAACTTCTGCCTTATTTTGCTCACGCTGGCTGCTTTATCCATGCTAGTACTCACGAACAATGGGGATTAGTTGTCAACGAAGCTATGGCTGCTGGCTTGCCAGTGCTAGTGTCTAATCGCTGTGGCTGTTTTGAAGACTTAGTAGTTGAAGGGATCAATGGATTTGGTTTTAATCCCTATGATAGGGAACAGCTAACTAAGTTAATGGTTAAGGTAAGTTCAGGGGAAATTGACCTAGAAACGATGAGTCAAGCCGCCCTGGAACACATCCATAAATTCTCTCCGGACTATTTTGCTCAAGGTTTGATAAAAGCTGTTGAATACGCCTTAGCTAATCACTAAGTAAGCATTCAGCTATCAGCTATCAGCTATCAGCTATCAGCTATCAGCTAATGCGCTACTTTAGGTGCTTTTGAATAAAATAAGCACCTCAAGCAGCGTGAGTCTTGGCCTTGGCCTATGGCCACGCTGCGCGAACGCGAATAGCTGACGGCTGACAGCTGACGGCTGAATGCTTACCAGCTATCAGCTATCAACTAATGCGCTACGGCTGACAGCTGAAGGCTGAATGCTTACATCACTAAAGCGGTTTCTCGCCTAATGAGGTATAGCAGTCGAAGCAAAGCTTAGGACATATTTCTTTTCCCTGCTCCCTACTCCCTGCTCCATACTCCCTGCTCCCTGCTCCCTAAAACCTTAGGTGCGCTTTCCGTTGGCGAATTAAATTCGCCACGGGTCGCACCTCAAAAATTTGTACCTCATTTAATTTAAAACCGCTATAATTACTGATGAAACTTCTGATTGTTATTCCTGCTTTAGGGGCTGTTTATGGGGGTACATCTAAATGCGTAGTGGAACTAGCTCAAGCATTGGGTAACTTAGGCATTACTGTTGACCTAGTAGCCACTAATGCTAATGGTTCTGAGGTTATAGAAGCCCCTGTAAAAACCTGGTTGGCTAAAACTAATTATCGCCTACAGTTTTTTCCTTACAAAGGGATTGGAGACTACAAATTTAGTTTTTCTCTGAGTAAGTGGCTATTCCAACACATCGGCGATTATGACTTAGTACAAACTAATGCGATTTTTTCAGTTCCTAACCTGGCTGCTTACTGGGCTTGTCAATGGTATAATATCCCTTATGTTATTATACCACACGGGATGCTTGACCCTTGGGCACTTTCCTATAAAGCCTTAAAAAAGCGCATCTACTACACTCTGTTAGAAAAGCCTGCTCTCCAAAACGCTAGCGCACTGCAAATGCTAGCCTCTACGGAAGCGGAACAAATTAAACCCCTCAACCTCAAAACTCCTATTACTATTGCCCCTAACGGCATCCACCGTCAAGACTTTGAACAACTCCCTAATCCTGAACTTTTTTATCAACAGTTTCCAGCTACTCGTAACAAAACTCTGATTATTTTCTTAGGACGTATCGACCCCAAAAAAGGATTAGACTTGCTAGCAACAGCCTTTGGTAAAATACACTCTAAATTTTCCGACACTCACCTAATTCTTGCTGGTCCTGATAACATTGGCTTTCTACCTACAGCTAAAGACTACTTTGCCAATGCAGGTTGTCTGGATGCTGTTACCTTTACAGGGATGCTAACAGGCTCTCTCAAATATGCTGCCCTTGCTGCTGCTAGTATTTATGTTGCCCCTTCCTATTCTGAAGGGTTTAGTATGTCTGTGCTGGAAGGTATGGCTTCAGGTTTACCTTGTGTTATTACCACAGGCTGTAATTTTCCAGAAGCTGCTGCTGCAAACGTTGCCCATGTAGTTGATATTGATGCTGAGGCTATTGCCAATGCTTTAACCCAGTGTTTGCAATTTCCCCAACAAGCCAAAGAAATGGGAACTCGCGCTCGTCAACTCATCTTTGAACAATACACCTGGGACTCCATAGCCAAAAAATTGATTCAAGTTTATACAGCTATCATCCATAATCAACCTATATAGCGTTTCTCGCAGTTATGAGGTACGCTTCTCAACCTCAAAGTCCCCCTTATTAAGGGGGATTTAGGGGGATCAATTTGTACCTTATGGGATATATAATTGCTATATCTAATTTCAAATAACTACAATAATTAGTGATTGATCCAATGAAATTAAAAACAAAAAAATAAGAATATTTTTATAAAAATAGTAACCATTTACATCATCATGCTTATTTAATAAAATCTCTGATGGAGATGATAAATGAAACCGTCCCCCCCCACATAATCAACAAAAAACTCGTATTTTAGACATTGGTTGTGGTAACGGAAGTCTCACTAATTTTATTGCACAACAAGGCTATGAAGTAGTTGGTGTAGAAGAATCAGAATCAGGAATTAAATTAGCTAGCGATAATTTCACTGATTGCCAATTTATTCAAGGAAGTATCTACAATCTCCCTTATGCAGAATTATCAGATAAGTTTGATATTGTTATTTCCTTGGAAGTAATTGAACATTTATTTTATCCCAAAGAATTGGTGCGAGCAGCAAAAAAAGTCCTCAAACCACACGGACGTTTAATTATTACCACGCCTTATCATGGCTATCTCAAAAATCTCATGCTCGCCGTCACAGGAAAAATGGATAAACACTTCACCGCTCTATGGGATTGCGGACATATAAAATTCTTTTATGTAAAAACCTTAACCACTTTACTCGAATCAGAAAACTATACAGATATCAATTTTAAATTTGCAGGTAGATATCCCTATCTCTGGAAATCAATGTTGTGTTCTAGCAGATTAAGTCAGCTAGAATCAACTTAATTAAGTTACAGCATTTTTCATAGCTATCAGGTACACAGTATTTTTTACCTCTTATCTCTTACCTGCTCCCTGCTCCCTGCTCCCTAAAACCCAATAATTTGTACCTCAACCAACTGAGAACTGCTGTATATAAAATGCTAGAAAAAACTACCCCACTCATTCTCACCTACAACGAAGCGCCCAATATCCAACGTACCCTTCAACAGCTTACCTGGGCAAAGACAATTGTTGTAATTGATAGTTACAGCACAGATGAAACATTAGAAATTCTTAAATTATATCCTCAAGTTCAAGTATTTCAGCGAAAATTTGACACCCACGCAACACAATGGAATTACGGTTTAGAACAAGTAACCTCTGAATGGGTACTGTCATTAGATGCTGATTACAGTGTCACCAATGAGTTAATAGCTGAAATCAAAGCTTTACAAACGGATACAGAAATAAATGGCTATTTTGCCAAATTCAAATATTGTGTTTTTGGCAAACCCCTTAGAGGAACGATACTTCCCCCTCGTCAAGTTTTATTTCGCAAAGACAAATCAACATATATTGATGATGGTCACACCCAGCTTTTGCAAGTTAATGGCAAATCAGCAATACTCTCTGCCTATATCCATCACGATGACCGCAAACCCTTAACTCGTTGGTTGTGGGCCCAAGACCGATACATGATAATTGAAGTCAAAAAACTAACCCAGACCCCAGATAATGAAATTAGTATAGGTGACAGAATTCGCAAACAAAAAATTATTGCTCCCTTTATTATCCTATTTTACTGTCTGATTCTTAAGGGCGGAATTTTCGATGGTTGGCATGGTTGGTATTATGCATTTCAACGGATGCTGGCGGAAACTCTGTTATCGATTCGGTTGATTGAATTTGAAAAATTACAGAAGCAGTAAATATAAACTTTAAGAATTGTCAAATAGGGAATCGGGAATCGGGAATCGGGAATCGGGAATCGGGAGTCGGGAGTCGGGAATCGGGAATCGGGAATCGGGAATCGGGAGTGTGGGAAGTGTGGGGAGATGGGGGGAACCCTCAAGACGGGACTGGATCCCTAAGACTGTGCTGCTCCCTACTCCCTACTCCCTACTCCCTACAACTAACCCTACGGGAAAATCCTTGTATTGACCCATGAAACGAAACTTATCGTCACGCGGACGTTTCACCAATAAACCTGGTTTTGGCTACCCTCGCAAAACCCTACGGAAAATGCGGGTGGTATTTACCGTTACCATCCTATTGATTGCTCTTAGTTTTATTCCCATTCGCTTAGGGCTCGCCCATCTCCAATCCCCCACTCCTGAGGTGATTCTGACCCTCGGTGGAGATATTACACGGGAAAAATTTACAGCTGAGTTTGCTCAGCAACATCCTAACCTTGATATTTGGGTCTCTTCTGGACAGCCCACCCCACAAGCCCAAAAGGTCTTTCGGGAAGCAGGTATTCCTGATCAGCAAGTACATATTGATCGGCGTGCTATCGATACGGTCACCAACTTTACCTCCCTAGTTCAAGATTTCCAAACCCATGACATCCACCATGTCTATCTAATCACCTCAGACTTTCACATGCGTCGGTCGATTGCGATCGCCTTCTTTGTTTTCGGCAGTCACGGTATTGCCTTCACCCCTGTGGCCATTCCTTCCCAGCGGCCTGAGGAATCCTGGCTGCGAGTGGCACGGGATGTAGGGCGCTCAGTGGTTTGGATTATCACTGGTCATACTGGAGCGAGTCTTCATTATTATTTGAGAGCATGATACTTGGGGGGAATAGGGAATCGGGAATCGGGAATCGGGAGTCGGGAATCGGGAATCGGGAATCGGGAATCGGGAATCGGGAATCGGGAGTCGGGAATCGGGAATCGGGAGTCGGGAATCGGGAGTCGGGTGCAGGTTGGCCGGTTGACGCTTAAAACCTTCAACATTCAACCTACCCTACGGGAACGCCAAAGGCGAACAAGCTACCCTTCACCGAACCCCAAAGGCGAACAACCTTCAACCTTAAACCACCCAACCTTCAACCTTCAACCACCCAACCTTCAACCACCCAACCTTCAACCACCCAACCTTCAACCTTCAACCAAATCAATAGATGACTACTGACTTAAGTAAACTACCAGCTTTAGATTTAGCCCCCTTAGTTGATTTACGCAAATACGACTCATCTCGATTTGACCGAGGGCGTCCCAGCTGGTTAATCTTAATCTGGTGGTTGGTGCAAGCGATCGCATTTCCCTTAAGTCTTCATAACTTCAATGGCTTCCGCCGATGGCTGCTCCAATTATTTGGAGCCAAGATTGGTACTAATGTCGTCATTCGACCCACTGCTCGTTTTACTTACCCGTGGAAAGTAGAAATTGGTGACTACAGTTGGATTGGGGATGATGTGGTTTTCTACAGTGTCGATCGGATTCGCATTGGTAGTCACTGCATTATTTCGCAAAAATGTTACCTCTGTACCGGTAGTCACGATATCAAAGACCCAGCCTTTGGTTTAATCACATCTGAGATAAATGTTGGTAACGGAGCCTGGATTGCCACCGATTGCTTCGTTGCTCCCGGTGTCCAAATTGGAGCGAATGCCGTCATTGGTGCTCGCAGCAGTGTGTTTAGTAATATCCCAGAGCAGCAAGTATGCTGGGGGACTCCAGCACGTGCTCGGTATCGACGGGAGGTAGGGAATGTAGAATGTAGAATTTAGAATTTAGAATTGGGAGTCGGGAGTCGGGAGTCGGGAGTCGGGAGTCGGGAAGGCTAATCTGACTCCTCATCTCCCCATGGCATAATGACTATAGAAAATAATGATGTGATTAACATGAGCCAGGTTGTGTTTTTGGTTGAGGAAGATCCAGAAGAGGGTTATACCGCCAGGGTTTTAGGAGAATCTATCTTTACTCAAGCAGACACCTTGGATCAGCTGACAGCGATG
>NZ_JAAHIE010000393.1:0-7000 GCF_010671945.1 Moorena sp. SIO4E2 | reverse complement strand
TCATACCAGGAGTCGCCATCGGTATTGCAGGATTTACTGTTTGCGGGTCAAGTTTTGGCTGATGTTGATGTCAACAGCAAGATTCGAGCCAGGGTGATTCAGCAGTTAGTCTCGACTTACTTGGGGTTAGATGAAGACTTTGAACATGAAACTATTAAGGAATTATTGACCAGGTTACGAGATATTGAAAGGTTTAATCAGAAGGATGAAGTGATTAAGTGTTTCAAAGAAGCAGCTAATAATTTAAAGCTAAGTGAAGAGAGATCAGTCAAGACTCAGTTAGCAAGTTTATACGTAGCTTGTGGTCAACCTGGAGAAACCTTAGTTAGTGGTGTAAATGAATTTGTTCAACAGCTAGTTAACAAAGCAGAGCTTATGCTATGCGATGATATGATCAATTTGGTGGCAGAAGTAGGGGAAGAGATGACCCCAGCTCTGGAAGCAACTAGACAATATCCGATTCGGTATCATGGAAGTCAACAAGCCATAGAATTTGTGACAGCATTGTCTTATATCCGCCCGGATAACTATAATCAGGCTATTGAAATTTTAGAGGAGATTAATCAACAGCCAGATAGTCCGATTAAGGGTTACATTGCTTGGGGAATAGCTACTTGTTACCGTAAAAAGGAGGACTATGATCAAGCGATCGCATCCTACCAAGAAAGCCTTGACCTTAATCAGCAGTTGGGTAACCAAAAGAATGTAGCAAATTTATGGTCTTGGCTAGCTAATTGTTATCGACTATCCGGGAACTATCAGCAAGCGGTGGATTGTCAACTCAAAGATTTAGCCATCCGTCAGCAGCTTGATGACCAATCACGTATAGCATTAGCCTACTGGAAGCTCGGTAGAATCTATCAAGATTGGGGTAAGTATGATCAAGCGATACCATACTATGAACAAGGCCGTGACCTTTATCAGCAGTTGGATAAACAAAAAGATGTCGCCAATTTGTGGTATAACCTAGCTGATTGTTATCGAGACTGGGGCAGATATCAGCAAGCTCTCGATTGTGAACTCAAAGACTTAGCCATCCGTCAGCAGCTTGATGACCAACCAAATATTGCTGATGCCTACTATCAACTAGGTAGAATCTATCAAGATTGGGGCAAGTATGATGAAGCGATCGCATACCACCAACAAAGTCTTGAACTCTATGACCAGTTAGATAAACAAAAGAATGTCGCCAATCAGTGGTATTGGCTAGGTGATTGTTATCGAAACTGGGGCAAATATCAGCAAGCTGTTGATTGTCAACTCAAAACCTTAGCCATTCGTCAGCAGCTTAATGACCAATCTAGGATAGCATTAGCCTACTATCAGCTTGGTAGAATCTATCAAGATTGGGGTCAGTATGATCAAGCGATCGCATCTTACCAACAAAGCCGTGACCTTTATCACCAGTTGGATAACCAAAAGAATGTCGCCAATCTGTGGTATCGGCTAGCTGGTTGTTATCGAGACTGGGGCAAATATCAGCAAGCTGTTGATTGTCAACTCAAAGACTTAGCCATCCGTCAGCAGCTTGATGACCAACCAAATATTGCTGATGCCTACTATCAACTAGGTAGAATATATAAAGATTGGGGTAAGTATGATCAAGCGATCGCATACCACCAACAAAGCCTTGACCTCAATCAGCAGTTGGATAACCAAAAGAATGTCGCCAATCAGTGGTATTGGCTAGCTGATTGTTATCAAGACTGGGGCAAATATCAGCAAGCTGTTGATTGTGAACTGAAAGACTTAGCCATCCGTCAACAGCTTGATGACCAGTCAGAAATAGCATTAGCCTACTGGAAGCTCGGTTACATGTATCAAACTTGGGGTAAGTATTCCGATGCGATCGCATCCCATCAACAAAGCCGTGACCTTTATCACCAGTTGGATTTACAAAAGGATTTAGCCACTCAGTGGTATTGGCTAGCTGATTGTTATCAAGACTGGGGTAGATATCAGCAAGCTGTTGATTGTCAACTCAAAGACTTAGCCATTCGTCAGCAGCTTGATGACCAACCAGGTGTAGCAAGTGCCTACTTTGAGCTAGGCTACATTTATAACGCTTGGGGTAAGTATGATCAAGCGATCGGATACCACCAACAAAGCCTTGAACTCTATGACCAGTTGGATAAACAAAAGAATGTCGCCAATCAGTGGTATTGGCTAGCTGATTGTTATCGAGACTGGGGCAAATATCAGCAAGCTGTCGATTGTCAACTCAAAGGCTTAGCCATCCGTCAGCAGCTTGATGACCAACCAGGTGTAGCAAGTGCCTACTTAAAGCTTGCTAGAATCTATCAAGCTTGGGGTCAGTATGAACAAGCGATCGCATACTACCAACAAAGCCTTGAACTTTATCACCAGTTGGATTTACAACAAGATGTCGCCGATTCGTGGTATTGGCTAGGTGATTGTTATCGAGACTGGGGCAAGTATCAGGAAGCTGTTGATTGTCAACTCAAAGACTTAGCTATCAGTCAGCAGCTTGATTACCAACCAAATCTTGCTGATGCCTACTATCAACTAGGTAGAATTTATCAAGATTGGGGTAAGTATGAAAATGCGATAGCATATTACCAACAAAGCCGTGACCTTTATCAGCAGTTGGATTTACAAAAGAATGTCGCCAATCAGTGGAATTGGCTAGCTAATTGTTACCGAGAATTAGGTGATTACACCAAAGCCATTGACTATTACCAGCAAAGCCTAAATCTGCATCAACAACTCGGTCAAAATAAACGGATTGCTAATCGGTATCGCAAGATTGGTAACAGCCAACGCCTCCTAGCCAGAAATACTCCAGACACAACCCAAGCCCTCCACTTACTCAGCCAAGGAGAGCAAAGTATTGGTCAAGCCATCGAAATTAGTAAAGCCAACGACTACAAAGCCAACCTAGCCTACAACTATACCGCTCTTGGCTTACTCTATTCCGAACGCTTGCGCCGATTACCCTCCAACCACGCTACTTTACCGGAACAGATTGAGCAATTTGAAACCAACTACACCATGGGCTTAAGGTTACTTTCAGAACTTGGAGAAATTGTCGATAGGGCGGAAGAAATTCTAGATATGTCCCGAGCTTACCTAGAGGTTAATGTCTTAGAAAACCTTGACCGAGCGGAAGCGTTAGCCATGGAATCTTTACAAGTCTTCCTAGACTACAACCGTCGGAAACTACAAGCCTCGGCTCGCCAGCTCTTAGGGGAAATTTACTTGCGTCGTGTTGAGGGTAATCAACCGAATGCTAAAGCAAGGGCTTCCCAATTTTTTACGGAAAGTTTAGAACTCTACCGGAGTCTAGATATTCAGGGGAAAGTGATAGAATTGGAGCAACAATTAAAGGGAATCGGGAATCGGGAATCGGGAATCGGGAATCGGGAATCGGGAATCGGGAATCGGGAATCGGGAATCGGGAGTAGTGATAATCTTTGACTATTTCAGTACTAAAATTGATTGTTATCACTGCCGTTATTAAGTTTTTTTGTACTGGTGCAAGATATAGCGCTACGCGCAAGTCCGCAAGTCAGAAGTCAGAAATCCGAAGTAAGCTATGATTAAGTTTCGGAGTTTAGGAATTGTCTTACATCTATAGCGTTTCTCGTATCTATGAGGTAGACATGATTTTTTCCCTGCTCCCTGCTCCCTACCTTACAAGGGTAGGTTTTTTACAAAGGGGCGAGTAGGTACTTTCATATAATATAAACTTCTACCCATATGTATAAAAATACACAATCATTTCCGGGATAATTTTTCCCATTTCCCGCTTCTGACGACTTCCAACTCCCGATTCCCGATTCCCGATTCCCGATTCCCGATTCCCGATTCCTGACCCAAATGTAAAAAACCTACTCCCTACTCCCTAACTATGAAGAGAGTTGCAGTATTTGGAAATGCTGGCGCTGGCAAATCGACCCTCAGCAAACGTTTAGCGGAAATAACTGGATTACCCCTGGTACCCCTCGATCTCATGCAATATAGACCGGGCGGTGATCAGGTGCCCCATGCCGAGTTTAAAGCCGCCCATGATCACCTCTTGCAACAGGAGCAATGGATCGTTGATGGATTTGGCTCACTCGATACCGTGTGGCAACGGCTAGATGTAGCCGATACCCTGGTCTATCTCGATATGGCTGTGCTGCGACATTACTGGTGGGTCACAAAGCGATTTGCTAAAAGTCTTTGGGTGCCACCG
The DNA here is from genome assembly GCF_010671945.1 of Moorena sp. SIO4E2. Taxonomy (NCBI): domain Bacteria; kingdom Bacillati; phylum Cyanobacteriota; class Cyanophyceae; order Coleofasciculales; family Coleofasciculaceae; genus Moorena; species Moorena sp. SIO4E2. The sequence goes on along the minus strand of NZ_JAAHIE010000393.1, from coordinate 2,802 downwards.
GAAGGCTGGCCTGAAAATAGTCCCCTACTAAAAGGCACACTGAATTCCTATAACACGGTCTGGTTGTGTCATAAAAAGCTAACGCCCAAGTACCGCACTTATGTGGAAGCGGCTAAAGCAACAAAGCAGGTTTACCATTTGCGATCGCCCCAAGAGGTAAAGCATTTTTTGGAAACTATGGTGACAGAATTTGGAGGGTAAGCCGGTCCACATCAGCAATGGAATACACCACTATCAAAGACATAGAAATTCATGAAAGCAATTGTTTTAACAAAATATGGTTCATCAGATGTGCTTGAGCTTCAAGAGGTAGAAAAACCAAAGCCGAAGGAGGGTGAAGTCTTAGTCAAAATTCAGGCCACAGCGATCAATGACTGGGACTGGTGCCTGATGCGAGGCACACCATTTTATATCCGTTTGCTCTGTGGTCTGTTTAAGCCAAACATCCCAATTCCTGGTGCTGAAATCGCCGGACGAGTTGAAGCGATCGCCCCCAATGTCACGCAGTTTAAACCTGGTGATGCGGTCTATGGAGATATTTCTGAATGTGGGTTTGGTGGATTTGCCGAGTATGTCTGTGTGCCTGAAACGGCTTTAGCCTTGAAGCCTGACCCCATGACATTTGTTGAAGCCACAGCACTTCCCCATGCCGCAATGCTAGCAGTACAAGGTTTGGTTGATCAAGGACAGATCCAGCCCGGACAAAAAGTATTGATCAACGGTGCAGGTGGTGGTGTTGGTACGTTGGCTGTGCAGATCGCCAAATCCATTGGCGTGACTGACGTGACTGGAGTGGATAGCTCTGATAAATTCGACATGATGCACTCAGTCGGATTTGGGCAAACGATCGATTACACCCAGGAAGACTTTACACAGGGCAAGGAACGGTACGACTTGATACTAGATACCAAGACAAATCGCTCGATATTCAATTATCTACGTGTACTGAATCCCCAGGGAACCTATGTAACGGTTGGGGGGGACACCGCTTGTCTTTTTCAGGTATTACTCTTGCAGGCAATCATTCGTATATTTAGCAATAAGAGAGTCTGTCTGGTTACTCTCAAACCAAACAAGGATTTGGATTACATCAATAAGCTTTTCAAAGCTGGCGATGTCAAGCCCGTGCTAGATGGCCCTTACACATTAAGTGAAGTGCCTGAAATGATCCAGTATTTCGGTATAGGCAAACATCAGGGCAAAGTGGTTGTCGCTCTAGAGTAAGAGGTAAAATTGAAATAGCCACTAAAGATGAGCAGGAAATGGAGTCATGATTTATGAAGTTATCCTCAGTAGAGAAAACGATAAATATATCGCCCGTGCCAAAGAATGGCCCGAAGTCATGGTTGTAGAAAATAGCCGTGATGCTGCCATCAATCAGCTTAAAGCCCAACTACTTGACTATCTAACTAATCAGGTTGAAGTAGTTGAAGTTGACATTCCCCTACTAGGGAAGACAGGAAATCCTTGGCTGGATAAATTTGGATGGTTTAAGGATGACCCGACCTTTGACGATCTACAGCCTGAAATTGCTGCCTATCGGCAAGAAATCGATCAAGAGATATTGATTTTACCAATTCTATCCCCTGATTGTCTATAATATAGTTGCCCATTGTTATCGTTGCTGGGAATGTGACCATGACGACTTTAGTAAAAAATCAAAAAATATATGATGAATTTATTGATTTTGTTGCTCAAAAAACTAGCCCAGAAAGTGTGACTAAGTTTCAATTTTCGGAAGCTACAAAAGAAAAAATAGACGATTTAGTGGAACGCGCAAAATTAGGAGATTTATCCCCATCCGAAAAAAACGAACTTGAACAGTTTTTAGTGGTCGAACATCTAATTAGATTGGCGAAAGCTAGAGCTCATCAATACCTTAAATCCGTCTCTTAGTATAGAGATAAGTAGATAAATAAATTAATTATGCCTAGACAGTACATCACTAAAGAACTAAAACGATTAGTCAGTCACCGGGCTATTTGTCTTGACACCCTATTTACTTTCTAGCCTTGTTGTTACCCCCTCAGCTACTATTGAAATAGTGACTTAATATGAGCAGGAGATAGGGCCATGATTTATAAAGTTATCCTCAGTAGAGAAAACGATAAATATATCGCCCGTGCCAAAGAATGGCCCGAAGTCATTGTTGTAGAAAATAGCCGTGATGCTGCCATCAATCAGCTTAAAGCTCAACTACTTGACTATCTAACTAATCAGGTTGAAGTAGTTGAAGTTGACATTCCCCTACTAGGGAAGACAGGAAATCCTTGGCTAGATAAATTTGGATGGTTTAAGGATGACCCGACTTTTGACGATCTACAGGATGAAATTGCTGCCTATCGGCAAGAAATCGATCAAGAGATATTGATGTTTCCAATTCTATCCCCTGATTGTCTATAGCGTTTTTCATGGCTATTAGGTACACAGGATTTTGTCACTCTTGCCTCTTGCCTTTTGCCTCTTGCCTTTTGCCTCTTGCCTGCTCCCTACTCCCTAAAAAAATGCACCTCACCTAATTTAATACAGCTATACTCATATTCACCCCTCCCTTATCTGCAATACCCGACTAGCATTAAGAATCGCCAACAGAGCCACTCCCATATCAGCAAATACAGCTTCCCACAGAGTTGCTACCCCCATCGCGCCCAGGGCAATAAAGACGACTTTCACTGCCAAAGCAATAATAATATTTTGCCAAACAATACCTAGGGTTCGGCGGGCGATCGCGATCGCTTCTGCTACTTTAGAGGGAGCATCAGTCATAATTACCACGTCGGCGGTTTCGATAGCAGCATCTGA
>NZ_JAAHIE010000392.1:0-7037 GCF_010671945.1 Moorena sp. SIO4E2 | reverse complement strand
ATGCCGAAAGGTATTATTACTCGGTTTATTGTAGTAATGCATAAGTGGATTTACCAGCAGCAATATGTGTGGAAAAGTGGTGTTATTTTAAACAAAGATAACACCAAAGCAGAAGTAATTGAATATTACGAACAGCGAGAAATTCAAATTAGAGTTACTGGTAGACATAAACGAGACTTGTTGACTACTGTTATTTACCAACTAGATCAGATCCATGATTCTTATAACCGATTGAGGTGTAGTAAGTTAATCCCCTGTAATTGTTCTACTTGTAAAAACAGTCAAAATCCTCATTTCTATGAATTTGATAAATTAAGAGAGCGGATTGCTTATGGTGAGCATACGGATAAATGTGATATTCCTCCCTATAATACAGTTAAGGTATTAAGTTTAATTGATGATGTGATAGATTTAAAGAAGTTCACAAAAGATGAACAACCAGATATAGATCGACAGCTAAACAAAGCTGCTAGTTCTATTAATATTAATATTGAAGCGACAGGTAGTAAAACTATGTCTGAAAAAAGCGAAATCAAGGTTGGGGACGGAAGTACGGTCATAGGAGCAGCAGGTAGAGATTCTAACAACAAGAATTTAGAAGTTACCTTGAATGAGTCACCCACAGAGAAGAAATGGAATCTCTCCAATAAACTTGCTCTGATGAGCATAATAGCGACCTTATTTGTAGGATTAGGGGCATGGCTGTTTAGCGGACTTCTTAATGACAAGGTAATACAATGGTTTAGTCCAGAGCCAGCAACACAACAAGAGCAACTAGATGAATCCTAGGGTGGGCAGTGTCTAGCAAGGGGCTTTTTAAGAGGATATATATTCAGCACTGCCCAGCCTACATAAGCTAGATGAATCGTAAGGTGGGCAGTGTCTAGCAAGGGGCTTTTTAAGGTGATCCCTATTCAGCACTGCCCACCCTGACAATTTCTCCTAAAATTACCTCCCCAAAAAAAATTTTTCAAAACCCTTGAAAAATTAAACTATAATCATTACAATAATCATTATAAACGTAATTGAGTTTTTTAGTCATGTCTACAGACTTTATTCCGAATCAAGACAATAATGCTGATGATTCTAAGCCGAAGAAAAAACGTATTAAGTATATTAAGGGTTCTCCTGAAGCAGTAACTAATACTATTTACGGCCTTTATGTACTGGGGTATGCAGATGTTTCCGAGTGGAGCCCTTTGCAGCCGACGGGTATTCCAGGGGAAGTAATTAGTTTTGCAACCAAGTATCGGACTTGGCGTTAATAGGTTAAATTTCTGGGGGGGTTTCCCCCCCCGGTCAAAGGATCCGATTTGTTCGCGTAGGATCACATGCGGATTGATTCGGAAACTGATAGATATGACATAGGGTTTACAGCAGTGAAATAGCCGTGGATAGTATTTCTACGGCTATTTTTTTTGGTTTTAATTTAATGGAATTGGGAAGTGCGAACGCGCCCCGCGTGGCCAACGGCCAATCCGATCAGATTCCGATTGGGGCTACACCGATGGTGGGCAGTGCCTAGCAACGGGCTTTGTCAGCTGATCTGATCTGTATCAAGCACTGCCCACCCTACATGAACTATTTATATATAGTGCAACTTATTATCTTAGCACTATTGATAACTACTATCCTGCCCCGGGTCTTTAGACCGGAGAGTGTCAACATAGACTTGTCTTAAATTTGTCAGATGATAGTCGTGTTTTAAGATTGAGCTGTCACGAACGTTGTACTTAATCTCTTCTAGGAAGAGCAGTTCAACCACGGACGGAGCCAATTCGGGGTTGTCCATGGCAGTTTCAAACAGCCAGTTGGTGTCGCGGCTCAAAAAGAAGTCCAACATAGTAATTTAGTAATCAGTAAGATGCACCTGTGTGATCAGCTGTGCGGGTATACACAGCTGCTAATGGTTTATCTCATATTTGTAAAAAATCCGGAAAGAATGTGCTGGATATACGAAGATGGCAAAGAAACTGGGAAATAGCTGGAGCCTCTAAACTTAGCTTATTCTTGAACAAGTTTTAATTAGCGATGGGCTTGAATTGGGATGATTGGTTTTTGCCAAAGAGTGCGATCGCGTAGCGTGGCCGTAGGCCAATCGCGTTTGAATTGGGATATTGGTTCTGGTGCGATCGCGTTTGAATTGGAATGTTGGTTCTTGGTACTGGTGCGTTCGCGTAGCGTGGCCGTAGGCCAATCGCACTGCTGGTAACAGTGTTCTAGTTCAGATGAACCTAACTGAATACCTGCGTTCGCGTAGCGTGGCCGTAGGCCAATCGCCTTTGGCTGTGCGTAGCGCATCCCAGGGGTGGGACGGTAACAGGGTTACAAGAAAACCTATGTGACCAAGTAAATTTATTCCTACGTAAGTATTTCCGGAATCCTGATTCATCGACTGTAGTTTACATCGAGGAGCGATTCGGCCTTCATTCAACTATATATAATTATCGCTAATGAAAGCTAAAAAAGTTCTGAGACGATATGCAGCAGGACAACGGGATTTCCAAGGGGTAAATCTTAGAGGTCAATCGTTTCAGGAGAAAGACCTTTCAGGAGCAGATTTTAGTTACGCTGATATTCGAGGAACAAATTTTAAGAATGCTATTCTAAAGGAAACTCAGTTCTGTAAGGCAAAGGCTGGATTACAAAAACGGCAGGTAATTGTTCTTCTGTTGGTTTCCTGGATAACGTCAGGACTATCAGGAATTATTTCTTTATTGGGTGGGGTGTTAATAACGTCAATATTTGTGTCTAGCAAGGTAGAGGTACAAATTTTCGGCTGGATAGCACTGGTTGTAATAATTGTCTTATTTTTTGTTATCCTTCGTCAAGGCATCGGAGGAGCCGTAGCTTTCGCCGTAGCCTTAGCCGTAGCTTTAGCCGTAGCTTTAGCCGTAGCCGTAGCCGTAGCCAAAGCTGTAGGCGTAGCCTTAGCCGAAGCCGCAGCCGGAGCCTTAGCCGAAGCCGTAGCCGTAGCCTTTGCCGTAGCTGTAGCCTTAGCCGTAGCCTTCGCTGTGGCCGTAGCCGTAGCCGAAGCCTTAGCCTTAGCCGTAGCCGTAGCCGTAGCCGTAGCCTTAGCCGTAGCCTTAGCCGAAGCCTTAGCCGAAGCCGTAGCCGTAGCCGTAGCCTTAGCCGGAGCCTTCGCCTTCGTTTTACTTGGCACTTACCTGGGCTGGCGTGCTCTAAAGGGGGACCCCAGAGATGCCTGGATTCGCACTATTGCTATTGCTTTTGCTGCCACAGGAGGAACAAGTTTTTACAAGGCTAACTTAACCGATGCTGATTTTACGGGAGCTATTCTTAAAAGTACAGATTTAAGAGAGGCTAATCTTACTCGTACTTGTTGGAAAAATACTATTAAGCTTGACCGAGCTAGACCTGGTAATACTATCTTAGCTGATACGGCTGTTAGAAAATTATTGGTTAGTGGTAATGGTTACAATAAGTCTTATGTTAATGGTAATCTTAGAGGTACAAATTTAAAAGGGGCTAATTTAAATAAGGCTAATTTAAAACTGGCTGATCTTAGCGAAGCAACTTTAGAGGATGCTAATTTAGAATGGGCTAATTTAACTAAAGCTAATTGCGTTGGTACTGATTTTACCCATGCTTATCTTACGGGAGCTTGTTTAGAAGCGTGGAATATTGATTCAACAACTACCTTAACTAAGGTTGATTGTCGGTTTTTATTTTTACTAGAGAATCCCAATGATATGGGAAGTCGAGAGCGTCGTCCCCATGACTTTAATCGGGTTTTTGAACCAGGGGATTTTGACAAGCTTTATAAGCAGATTACGAATACGGTGCAGATTCTTCTGCGTAATGGGGTTAATCCAGAAGCATTTCGTCAAGCCTTTCAAAAATTAATGGCGGAAAATCATGAAATTACTGGTGATTCGATTCAAGGAATTGAGAGGAAGGGAAATGATGTTTTACTTACTTTGGAAGTTCCAGAATCAATAGATAAGGGTAAGGTTGAGAGACAATTTTTGGAAAGTTATGATAATGCTAGGTTGGAAGATGCTAAAATAATTGCTTTTCTAGAGGGTAAATATGAGGCTAACAATCGCTATGTTCATAACTTCAAAGATGTTATAGACGCTTTGATCAGTAACCAGTCATCCAATTCTATAGTCAAAGTTATAAATAAAGCTGAAGCGGAGAATAATATGTCAGATAATTCACGTAATTTTAATATAGACCAAAGGCACGCTATTAATGCTAATGCTCCGGTCGCAACAGGCGACAACGCTACACAAAATATTGAGAATAATAATGCGACACCAGAGCAAAAACAAAGCCTAGCCGAAGCAGCAGCTGAAATCCAGCAACTTCTAAACCAACTATCCCAGAGTAATCCCACTACAACAAGTCAAGAAAAGATGATAGTTGTCAGTGAAGTTGTTGACCAAATTGAGAATAACCCAACCCTAAAAGCTAAGGTTATCAATGCCCTGAAAGCAGGAGGAGTGGAAGCTTTCAAGGAAGCCCTAGACCATCCTTTAGTTAACATTTTGGTAGCTACCATTGAGGGATGGGGGGAGGCTTAGGGGTAAGCTATCAGTTATCAGCTATCAGTTATCAGCTATCAGCTATCAGCTATCAGCCATTCGCGTAGCGTGGCCCAAAGGCCAAGGCCAAGGCCAACAGCTGACGGCTGACCGCTGACCGCTGACCGCACCTCAAGTAGCGCATATCCTTACATATGTAAGTAAAATGGAGACAAACAAAGCAACTTTTAGACACCCTCATGAATTCAAAAACTAGCTTGATCGCTCGCATTACTCAAACCCCTGGTCAGTGTGGTGGTCGTCCCTGCATTCGAGGGATGCGAATTCGAGTTACCGATATTTTAGAAATGTTGGCTGAAAATGTTAGTGTTACTGAAATTTTAGAAGATTTCCCCGATTTGGAACTCGCAGATATTCAAGCTTGTCTACTTTTTGCTGCACGACGCACTGATTTTCCCAGACTGACAGCATTAGGTGCGCTTTCCGTTGGCGAATTAAATTCGCCACGGGTCGCACCTGAAGATTTGGATTGATGCTCAATTGCCTCCAACATTAGCAAATTGGCTGTCAACCACTTTTGGCTTAGAGGCTTTTGCTCTGCGAGACTTGGATCTTCGAGATGCTCATGATATCGAGATATTTGAAGCTGCACGATCTCAAAACGCTGTTATTATGACCAAAGATAGTGACTTCATCGATTTAGTATGTCGTTTGGGAACACCTCCTCAAATTTTGTGGCTAACCTGTGGTAACGTCACAAACCGCAACTTACGGCAATTACTAAGCGCTACTTTGCCTGATGCTTTAGAACAGTTGCAGCAAGGAGAAATGATTTTGGAAATAACCAATACTCCCTAAATTAAGATTGATACGGTCTACCCTAAGATTAACCACCCAAAAACTTCCTCAACTGTTAGTTCTAACTCTACTCCATTGAGAATCGGTAACGTAGACGTTGCTGAAAAGATTTCCAATCGTTGAGTCTGATCGATCACGATAATACTTTCTTCTTCTGGATCAATTAACCATCCTAGTTCAGTTCCGTGACGCAAACAGTGGATCAGGTTGCTGAGGACTTTGGTTTGTCTTTGGTCTGGGGAAAGAATTTCAATTGCCCAATCTGGAGGTATTTGAAAGCGGTTGGCAATTTTGCCAGTTGGTTCAATGGGGATGTTTTACCAACGAAAGACTGTGATGTCGTAAATAATTAATTGACCCCCAAAGGTACAGCGCAATTCGGGGAAAGCCTTGGCAATTTTGTTGGGATTAGCGACTCGATTGATAGCTTGACACAATTCAATTTGAAGCAGACTATGTTGGCCTTGTGGCATGGGCTTAATAACTATTTACCCATTGATAAATTATGATGGGGGTTTGGTTTCTGGGAGTTTGAGGAACTCCTCTAAGGTTAGGGCTGGAGTGGCAGTGGTCATATATAGCGGTTTTGAATTAGGTGAGGTAATTTTTTTTAGGGAGCAGGGAGCAGGCAAGAGGCAAGAGGCAAGAGGCAATAAGTAAAAAATTCTGTGTACCTCGTACCTATGAAAAACGCTATAGTTTCTATGTTTATTGAGATGGTGCGTTACATTATAGTAACTTACCCTACAAGATTGCTATGGTGGGCAGTGCCTAGCAACGGGCTTTGTAAGGTTATCTGTATTAAGCACTGCCCACCCTACGTGAACTACCTCCCGTTAATTAGCTGACGGCTGTTCGCCTTCGCGCAGCGTGGGCGTAGCGCATATGCTTACATACAACCTAGAGGGGCGGTTGTCGCCCCTGTCGGAATAAATTAGATTAAATTAGAGTAAAATAAGATTTTTTTTGACAAAAGAGGAAAAAATTATAACAAGTAACTTCAATCAAATTTTATAAATGATTGACGCTCTTTATTTAGATGAACAGAACGATTTAATTAATATTGTTAGACATAGACAAATTGAACAAAGAAGAGAAGAAATCACTGTTAATATTACTAAAGCTCACCAATAATATCAACAAGGTAACGTTTTTCGGGGTACAGTTGATGATGTTATCGCCGAATTAAACAATGACTAATTTAATTTTAACTTCATCATTTAAACGAGCTTTTAAGGCAATCATTAAACGTGAACCGAATTTAAAGCCAAAAATTGAAGCAAAATTAAGATTACTGGCTGATAATCAGCATAATCCTAATAGCTATTAAAAATGCTATAGTTTCTATATTTATTGAGAGCGTTACATTATATTAACGTACCCTACTGGACTCCTGAGATCTGGCACCATTGTGATTAATCCGATGGTGGGCAGTGCCTACCAACCGGCTTGGTCAGCTGATTTGATCGGTATCAACCAATGCCCACCCTACATCAACTTCCGACTCCCCATCTCCCCATCTCCCCATCTCCCCATCTCCCCAAACCCCCGCCCCCTGGTAACTTTTACTACCATTGCCGAAAAATTATAAAGTTTTGTAAATAGCTGCGTAACTTCTCTGAGTGACCCAGACAAATAAATAGAACAACTTGGTACAATAAGTTGAAT
>NZ_JAAHIE010000391.1:0-7087 GCF_010671945.1 Moorena sp. SIO4E2 | reverse complement strand
TTCAAGCCTTGGGTAAACGGTCTTCAACGGTGTTAAGGTTCATGTAGGGTGGGCAGTGCACCAGAAAGATAATGAAGCTTACAAACCGCGTTGGTAGGCACTGCCCACCCTACGATTAGCGATGCAGCGCGGTCTTGGGGGTTTCCCCCATGAGCGACTGCATCAAGACAATGACAATGGTCCAAGATCTCAGTTAAAGGGTGTTAAGGGGCAGCAATAGCAGAATACCATTAATCCTAATCAAGGTCTTGTTTTGATAATACGTCAATTTTTGTAAATTTTATTGATCAAATATTAAATCAAGTGATATAAACACTACTATTACTATAGGACTTACGCAAAACTGAACCCCAAACTCTATAAGTAGTAGGGTGCGTTATTAACGCATCCTGTAAGTCTTGTAAGCAATCCTAAAAAGTATGACTAAAAAGTATGACCAGTAATGTAAAAGTGCCAGAAAGGGATACTCTAGATATCAAGTCGAAACAGCAAAGATTTGGACTGCAATCTAAATTTATAGGCTTAGCATTGGTCATCAAATATAATCAGAATCTTAGAAATATCATAAATGCTGTCAGATGCCACCAGTTGACAAAATAAAGCTATTATTGTAACTGTGAAATTTGGTATTTTTGATTATACTTCAACCGAATCTTTTCAGGTTTTAAGACCAAAGGGTATGGTGATTATCCTGGAAGCTACCACTGAAAGTTTGGTTCCTTCACCATCATTTTTGCCAGAATTAGAAATAATGGATTTATTGATTGGCGGAGTCAAATATCCCCCGTTTTACTCCACCGATAAAATTGTTAACCTCTTAAGAGAAGTATGCTTGATGAAAACTGAAGTAGTGTCTACTCAAAAGGGCAGCTTTTTATTTGTAGTAGGTTATAAAAATTAATCAGGGATTGTTTATACTAATATCCCCTTGATTTCCGTCTTGATTAGTGACAAAATAAATGATTTGTCATCCAAACAAAAATTTTTACTACCCAAACTATGGCTTATCATTAAAAAAAAAATAATGGTGAGCAATTATATAATTCTAGGGTAAGCGCAAGAAAAATTAAACCAAAATGTGATAGCGATGCAGCGCCGCCAAAGGGGATTCCCCCATGAGCGACTGCATCAAGAATAGAGCAAGGATTATGACCATAGTAAGCCTTGATTATCCCAATTATTGAAATTAATTATCAATAGCCTTTAAATACCCCCTATTTATTGATTTTTGCCCTTACCCTGCTTTTCTTAATTGCCAAACATGCTGATAATTGATCATTAGTAACTATAAAGTCTGTGAATTAAATAAGTTATGTAAATACAAATTAAGAAATATTTAGTAAAGAGCGTTCGCGCAGCGTGGCCTACGGCCAATCGCGTAGCGTGACCAAAGGTCAATCGCTTTTAGCGTGGCCTACGGCCAATCGCGTAGCGTGACCGTTCGCGTTCGCGCAGCGTGGCTTTTGGCCAAGCGTGGCCTTTTGGCCAAGGTCAATCGCGTTTATGTTTTCGTTCTTTGACGTAAACACTCCTGTAATTAAAGAAAGGCTATATATGTCAGTCATTCCCTGCCCTGCTAACCTGTTTCATGAGGCTAAAGAGTTACATCAGTTTCTCTTAGCCTGCCAGAAAAAATCTCAAAAACAAGGTATTGCCAAAATAGCCAGTATTTCTCAAGAAATCCCCCCCCTCGACCCACTGGCAGTTTTTCAGGCAATTCGGGATAGAGCCGCCCCTTTTGCCTCCACACCCGAGCCCCTACACTTCTATTTTGAAAATAGAAGTAATCAAGAATCAATTGTTGCTATTGATGCGGCTGTATCCCTTAAGTTAGCTGGTAAGCAACGCTTCTATAAAGCACAAAAATTTATCGACTCATGTTTAGCTAACACCATAATTAGTGGTAAAATAGAGCAGCGATTTGCTGGACCTCATTTCTTCTCTAGCTTTACGTTTTTTGCTGACAAGTTTAATAGTAACAACCCTTTCCCATCTGCCACTATTTTTCTACCTCGCTGGCAAATTTCACTTTGTCAAAGCCGATGTGTAGTAGTAGCTAATCTTGAAATTAACTCTCAAGTTAATCTGGATTGGCTGGTCGAAAGCGTAGGTCGGCAGTTCAATCTAATCACCTCTTCTGGTCGTCTGCTCTACTGTTTTACTGGTAAGGCTAACCATCATGAATTTCTCAAGCAAGATTCAAAAAAAGCCAAAGACTTCAAATTATCGGTTTCATCAGCCTTAAAATCTATCCAAGCCAATCAATTTAGCAAAATTGTCCTTTCCCAAGCCGTCGATGTCGTCTCACCAATACCGTTTAATCTGGTAGATTCTCTGGACAATTTGCGCCATAACTATCCAGATTGCTATATTTTTTCGATCAGTAACGGCAAAGGCAAAAACTTTATTGGCGCTAGTCCTGAACGTCTGATTAGTATTTACGACCATCAGTTAGTGACGGATGCTTTAGCAGGGTCTGCACCACGAGGTAAAACCCGAGCCGAAGATGCGGATTTGGCGAACCGATTGCTTAGTAGTGAAAAAGAAAGACGTGAACATAACGCAGTGAGTGAATTTATTATCCAACGTCTTTGTCAACTGGGTTTTGAACTGGATTTTTCGCCATCTCCCCAACTGCTGCAACTGTCGAATATTCAGCATTTATGGACTCCGATTAAGGCAGTAGTACCAGCTGATGTCAATCCCCTAGATATTATAGCGAAACTGCATCCTACTCCAGCAGTGGCTGGTGTTCCTACCAAAATTGCTTGTGAGCAAATCCGACACTACGAAAGCTTTGACCGTTCTCTGTATGCTGCTCCCCTCGGATGGATAGATTATCAAGGCAATAGTGAATTTATCGTTGGGATTCGGTCTGCTTTGATAGCAGGTAATCACGCTCGACTCTACGCTGGTGCTGGAATTGTTGCTGGTTCTGATCCCAATAAAGAACTGGCGGAAATTAACCTGAAGCTAATGGTGCTTCTTAAAGCCTTAGTTTAACCCTGTGTTCATTGGTCGTTGCTGTTGGATAATCAGTTAAAATAATTTCGATATCATGAATTGTAACAATTATAGCAATTCTTATAGCTATGAGGTACAAAGCGATCCCCCTAAATCCCCCTTAAAAAGGGGGACTTTGAGGTTAAAAAGCGTACCTCATAACTGCAATTAACGCGCTTATATTTGATAAATGCTATATAAGTTTCACTATGAGTTAAGAGGAAACCGAGAGCAACCACGGATTCTTTTTTGCCATGGATTCATGGGTAGCAGCCAGGAATTTGATGAAGCAATATCATTACTTTGTGAGGAATTTTGTTGTCTAGCTGTTGATTTACCTGGTCATGGTAAAACCAAAATTTTAGGTGGGGATGAGTGCTACACTATGCCAAACACTGCTCACGCCTTAAAGGAATTACTAGAGCAGTTAAACTTTGAACCATGCTTTTTAGTTGGGTATTCTATGGGAGGTCGATTAGCTCTCTACATGACCCTTCATTTCCCCCAATGTTTTAGTAAAGTAGTACTCGAATCAGCATCTCCAGGGCTAAAGACTCAAGAAGAACAATTAAAGCGCCGTCAGCGAGATTGGCAAATTGCCGAAAAATTGGAAACTGGGGATTTATTGACCTTCTTATCAAATTGGTACAATCAGCCTCTGTTCACCTCCCTCAAGCAGCATCCTAACTTTGAACAGATTATCAAGATTCGACAACAAAATAATCCTGTGGAATTAGCTAAATCTCTGCGTCATATGAGTACAGGATGCCAACCATCTCTGTGGGAATCACTCCAACATAATCAAGTTCCTTTGCTTTTGCTAGTCGGAGACTATGATCATAAATTTAAATCGATTAACTCAGAAATAGTAACACTTTGTACAGAAGCTAATTTAAACGTCATTGCTGATTGTGGACATAACATCCATTTTGAGAACGTCAATGAATTTGTTAAAAATGTTAGACAATTTTTTTAGGGATTAGGAATTATAGCAAAGGTAACAGCGGATCTGGGAGTAGGAATTAGGGATTAAGCATTAGCGGGACTTAAAAGAAATTAGCCCCAAACAAAGCCTAAATCCTTGATTTAAGCTGCCAATACGTTCGTTTGTGTTTGGATCCATCGCCAAAAACCAAAAGACATTGCTGTCCGAAAAGCCTCCAACGTTTCCACAAACGTGGACTTGAGGTCGCAACCACTCCCTGAGTTCTTGCACAACCCGAAAGATACCTGGATGCCAGTAAAACTAAGTCTCGGTGCTGCTGACTTCTACTCGGTAGCCCTGCTGTACTTGGTAGATGCCTGCTTCAGTGACAGCATGAGAGATGACTTGGACTGGGGACTTTTGGGTTAGCATTTGATCAAGGTGAGAGGCTCCTTAATTGGAAAATACTAACTTATTGGATTTAGTGGCTGGTGGGCTGGCGATTGCTATCTTAATAAGTGGTCTGCTCATGCTATTTAAGGGCATATCGGCATTTGGAGACTTTCGGTAAGTAGCGATCGCCAAGGTAAAACCACGTTGGGGATTCAAGATAAAGCTACCTTAATACATGAAATTAGCAAAGGAAAAATTTTTGTTGAAAATCTAAAAAGAAATATCGAGAGAGCCAACCCAAGAGGAGGCAGCAACATCAAGGTAAAAACCGCACTATAAGAGAGCGGTAGTTGAGGGAAGTAAAATTCAGGTCGTCGTCCAAAGAACCATCCAAAACGTCTACCTAAATTCACAAACTCAATCATTATCATCCGAAAAGAAGCAATTTGAAAATCTGCACGATAGAGATAGCCATTATGCAAGTTTTCTACCTCTGATTTATGAAGCTTGTGAAGCTGTTTAAGCTCACTTCCAGTTTGATACATTTTCTGTAGGATAAGATTGTTGGCATTTGCTGCTCTTGCCTGTTCAGTTGCTGCAACAAAGTTTTCTGTGATTGGTTGACGGTAGAAAACTTTCTCTTCTGCATCCTCAACCAGTTCAGGTATAGGAATACTAGGATATGTAACTAGGGGCATCATCCTTTGCCATTGGGTATTAAGAATTTGAGTGTGCTTTAACCGCCCACTGCCACTACATGTACCACAAGTTTCATATTCTCTACGGGTTTTTGTATTACCTTCTGAATCAGTTTCAGTAACAGTTGTCATAACTTGCCCTGTTCCTCCACACCTCCAGCATGTTTCTACAACGTCCCATTGGCTAGGAAGCCAGAGCGGATCAATCCAATTCACATAGCCATTGGGAGGATGAAGAGGAAATAGGTCATAATCCCACATGGGTACAGCAGGACGCTGAAGTGGGCGATAGGTGCCAGAAGCACCACCAAGAGTGATATACCGCCGTACAGTGAGGTAACGTAGCATAGCAACGGCAAATTCCTCATATTGAACCTCAACCAAGTTCAAGAATCTTGCCAAGTTCCGAACAACAAAGATTCCTCGCTCTTCTAAATTCTTACAACCCCTGCTGATACGATCTGCCAGTTGATTTTTCTGTAGTGAACCTAGTTTTAGTTGTGGGTCAATATAAATTTGCTCAAGATATGAGGTGTAATGCTTAATTTTTTCTGCAATGGGATTATATACTCGCTTAACTCTTGTATACGACGATTCTAAGATTAAGTCTGCTATCATTCGCAGCCCATATAAAGACAAGATTATTGCAACTATAACTACAGTCGTGTAGAATTTGAAATTTAAATACCTAAGGCAAAAGATACTCAAAAAAACAATCCCAACTTTAACAAGCAAAGATTGATTTAAATTCAGGAATGTGTAATCCCTATTGTTGAATATTATCAACACAATTAGCGTAGGAATAATGGCAATAGTGGTTAATATAAAAGATGTCTGAATAGAAGGTATTTGCGATAAAACATCCTGTATTGAAGTGGTAAAATCTATTTCAAAATTGTATTCATTATTTTTGAATAGGATAAAAAAGATCAATCCTATACATGTTACACCTATCACAGCAATTAAATATCTAACTATCCGCTCTTCAACATTTTTGGGAGATTTTTCATTAGGAAATCGTTCAAAACCCAAAGTTTTTAACAAGCGAGGATGAATTCCATAACGAACTGATACTCCATCTGTTTTGACAGGTAGAGGCTTCTGATTTGGAATTCTCAGAAGAGCATACTTTAAAGATTTAAGTGTAATAGCAAATAAAAATGCCAATCCTCCGCTTAAAAGTAATTTACATGCGGTTTCAGATGATCGTGATTCATTAAAAACTAATTGAAAAATATTTGTCAAAGCAGCGAACGAGGTAAAAGCTAGTCCGTAACCAAAAGCACAAAATAAAGCCCAAAAAAGGCTACGTACTGGTAAAACCTCGTAAAATCTTGTCTCGATTAGTTGCTCAACTGTTGCACCAAACCTGAAGCGATGAAAAAGACTAGATATAAGAGTTCCTATAAAAAGCGTGGTAAGTATCCATAGCGTTGCTTCAAGCATAGAATTAGCTTCCCAATTCATGACCCTGGCGATGTATTCAATCCTTAAATGTTCCATGTTTGTGATCGTGAAAGAATCCCCCACAAATTCTGGGTGGCTGCATTTTAGATGGGGATAAGGGCCCCATCTAAAATTGTAAGCATTCAGCTAAGGCACTACCTGCTGAATGCTGAGTGCTAATAGCTGATTTTTAAGTATCTATATACTTATTGGGCTAATCACCAAGAATGATGCAGGAAACTTTCAAGACCAGTAAGCATTCAGCGGTCAGCGGTCAGTGGTCAGCTGAATGCTTACCTAAAATTTACCTTCTGCCTTCTGAGTCAGGAGTTGTCTGTCTTAGAGACGAATATTTTAACCTGAAATAGCTTCTATACATAGATTATATCCGATTTTAACTCATATTTATGTTTAAGTTACATTAGGGCAGTAAAACCTCGGTTGTCAACTCTCAACCCTCAACGGTCAACAAAATCAAATCAACATTTAACGAAGGTGCGGCTCGTTCTAACTAAGAGCCTCTAGTTTCTAGAGGGGTAAGAGTTAGGAGAATCGCGAGGAAACACCCTCAAAGATTCTTAACTGTCTTTCGGATGGTGGTGAAAACCCACCCCTTGAAGAG
>NZ_JAAHIE010000390.1:0-7156 GCF_010671945.1 Moorena sp. SIO4E2 | reverse complement strand
CAGTTCTACGCAAGATGCCAGTTCTACGCAAGATGCCAGTTCTACGCAAGATGCCAGTTCTACGCAAGATGCCAGTTCTACGCAAGATGCCAGTTCTACGCAAGATGCCAGTTCTACGCAAGATGCCAGTTCTACGCAAGATGCCCATTCTACAGGTGCGCTTCAAATCATTCCATTATTAAGCAACGCCCGAAGTCTAGTATTGACTAGAGAATATTAGTCCTGACGTCATTGCTAAACAGTATAATTAGGTTCTTGATGAAGCGTTGTCAACAGCTGAGTAGGGGATCTGTTTAGTGTAATTTATTGGTTGATCAATCTTGTCGCCCACATTCCGCCGATTAATTTTTAGGATGCAAAGTAATACGCATTTACTGTGTAGATTGGTTTTTGTTTGCGTATAAATACTGATTTTTTTAAATTTATTTGTTTGAGAAGAGATACAGAAAGCGTCATAATTACGGATTACACTGTGAAGTGCGGAATGTAGGTTGGAGTTAGCCAAATTTTATTGACTTATTCGCCGTTTTTTTATATTATTTGATTAGAGCCATGGACAATTGTTTACTAAAAGTAATTTAAAGATTAGACATCTCGGCAAATCAACCTGAAACCCCAGGTATGAGCTAAAAAATAATTTACCCCAGAGGTCTGTTATACAAAGTTATCCCACCAATTTACTCAATTTTCCGGAAAACTATACGAAGTTTTAAAATAAATAATTTGTGTCTAACTACTAATTATTTGTTTAGGTTGGTTTAGGAAATAATTTCAAAATTTAAATCGGTGAGATCTACAATTTAATTAACTAATTAACTACGTAGGAATTAAAGAAATAACTAGTCTTTAATTTTCGGAGTGGGCTTCGATGGTCTTATTGATCTCAGTCTCTCCCTAGATCACTTTTATCAAGTTTAAATTTCAACGGCAAGAAAGTGATTAAATGGGAGATTTTGTGTCTATTTTTCCTTAGTAAAGGAAAAAATTAGCTTTGTTTAATAAACTAATGAATCACTGCACTCAAGCAACAATTAAAAGAAGAAGTGAACGCAATCGTAAACCTTCTAAAAGAAGAGCTATTTTCTGTCCAATTCATCGTTGCTACCTTGATAGCGTTAGTCAAAAATATCGGTTGTTTGCTGATCGAGCAGGACAACTAATGCAGCGTGGTGTTAAACAAAAATATGCCTTGATGCTGATAGCCAGTAAAACCACAGTAGCTCTGGAAGGAGAGTGGCTAGAGGCTTTTTGGTGTAGTCAGTGCCAGTCAACCCAGTGGTATCACCTGTGCCAGACAGGCGATCGCACGTATAACCTATCTTTGGCTCCAGATCAGTTATGGAAACAGGTAACAGGGGTGATTGATCCTCACGGAAACCCCTCAGTAGGAGAATTTACCCGTCGGCAGTCTAGAAGTGGTAGTTGTTGATGGTTTTCGGTGTGCGATTCTAGGGGTAAAATCCCAGATTTATTTTTGGTGTTGTTTATGACAAAATTTCACTGTTTATTTTGTATATAATTTTACCAATGGAATTAAATTTATAATTTATTAGTTTAGGTCGTGCTAGCTTTTCAGAATTAGTTAATATGAGACGACGGGAGAAGTTTGCTGATATTGTATTGACATGTGCTATTACATTTTGTTTGGCAGTTCTTATTCATTCTATCTTTTTATCACCGCTTTCCCCGGAGCAGTTAACTAAGTATTATCTAGTTGCTGTTGCTGGCATATTACTGTTTGGTTTTGCTTTATTAAAGTGGCGCGAAGAGACCAAGGTCAATTTTGCCCTCGCCCTGCTATCGATTGGTTTCGCTCTATATTTGCTAGAAGTGTTACTTTTTTTTGGAGTGGCAGGAGGGATTAGAAAACCAACAGAGGAACGAATACGACTTGAGGGAATTAAGCGAGCACAGCAAAGTGGTGTTCCCTTCGATAAACGAACCAAATTGCAAGTTCTAATGGACCTGAGAAAAGAAGGCATTGAGGCTTATCCCGGTTTTAATGCTTTTTTTCTCAGGGGAACCGGGGGGGTGGATGTTGGCGAAGATCATATCTACCCATTGGGGGGGGTCTCAAATAAGTTAACCATACTTTGCAATGAATCAGGAGAGTGGTCTGTTTATCAGAGTGATGAACACGGATTTAATAATCCTCCCGGCATTTACGAAAATCGAGCCCTGGATATGGTCTTGATCGGCGATTCGTTTACCCACGGGGCTTGTGTCAAGCCGGGGGAAGACATCGGTGGGCAACTCAGGCAACGGAACAGACAGCTCTTAAATCTAGGTAATATTGGTAATGGGCCATTGGCAGAGCTGGCCACGCTCAAAGAATATGGGGCACCCTTAAGACCTAGGATAGTACTATGGTTTTATTATGAAGAGAATGACATAGAAGGTCTGATCAGCGAGAAAAAATCTTCGTTTTTGTTGCAATATCTTGAGAGGGATTTTAGCCAAGAATTGCTGAAACGACAGCCGGAAATTGACCAATTTTTGGTGAACTACATTAAAAAGCAAGAAAAAAGTCAAGCATCTAGAAACAGGCTTTCCTATAAGTTCAGAAGTATCTCAAGGCTATATGATTTGCGTCGAGAGTTGAAGTTTATAATAAGCAAGCCGTCACCAAGGGAAGTGTCACAAAGGGAAGCCTCATCACTTCCTCTGTTCCGTAAGATACTGAGTGAGGCAAAAGATCAGGTGAATTCTTGGGACGGTCAGTTATATTTTGTTTACCTTCCCGCTTGGGACCGTTACGGCGGAACATCAAACAACGATAATTTACACTACCGAAACGACGTGTTGTCCTTAGTCGAAGACCTAGAAATTCCGATTATTGACTTTCATGACGTAATTTCTACCCATCCCGATCCTTTGTCACTATTTCCATTCCGAATGCCTGCCCATTATGCGGCTGAGGGCTATCGGTTACTAGCCGAACAGATAGATACATATTTAAGATTGAATTCTGCTGAGTAAAGGAGCTCAAAGCTCACGTTTATAGGGGTTTTAAATTGGGTGAGGTACAGAGTCCTGGGTTTTAGGGAACAGGGAACAGGGAACAGGCAAGAGGCAAGAGGCAAGAGGCAAGAGGCAAGAGGCAAGAGGCAAGAGGGAAAAAATCTTGTGTACCTCATTAGGTTATAAAGCGCTATATATATCAATATTACCTTCAAATTCTGATATTTATAATATAAATGAGGAGATAAAATGCAAAAATTTTTCCGTGCTATGGTGACCAACTTGGGCATTGTAGGTGAAATATTAGTCTTTTTATGGGAACGTAAGCTGTGGTGGTTGATTCCCATGGTTACAATACTTCTTGCCTTTGGCTTGTTCTTAATTTTTGCCAATGCTTCAGGTATTGCACCATTTATTTATTCCCTCTTCTAATGCACTACTTTGGAGACTACTTAATATGTTACGCAAAATTTGGAAGGCTTGGAAAGGTTTTGGTCTTCTTCTTGGTAATTTTATTGCACGAGTGATTCTGACCATTTTTTATTTTACTGTTTTTGTCCCCTTTGCAATTATTACCAGGTTATTCACCGATTTTTTGAATATCAAGTCAAAGTCAGTTACCTCTTGGCACAATCGTAGATCAGTTATTAGTACATTAGACTCAGTACAAAGGCAAGTATAAGATGTATATTTTGGGACTATCCTGCTATTATCATGACGCGGCTGCTGCACTTTTGCATGATGGGATGTTGATTGCCGCATCCGCAGAAGAGCGTTTTAGTCGTAAAAAACACGATCATGGATTTCCTCTACAGGCCATTCAATTTTGTTTAAATGTAGCTGGAATACAGACTGGGGATTTAGACTATGTGGTTTTTTATGAGAAACCTCTACTCAAATTTGAGCGTATTCTTCTGACCACACTATCCACTTTTCCTCGTTCCTACCCAGTTTTTCGGGAATCAATGGTTGCTTGGTTTAATCAAAAACTTTGGATTAAAAGTCAAATTCAAATAGAAATCGGTATTGATGTCAAAAAAATCCTTTTTGTGGAACATCACTTGTCTCATGCTGCCAGTGCGATGTTTGCTTCTCCCTATAAAGAGGCGGCGGTGCTAACGGTAGACGGTGTTGGCGAATGGACTACTGCCGCCATTGGATATGCAACGGCAAAATGGGATGAAGAAAGTAATGTTCAGAATCAGATTAATTTAACTCGTGAGCTTCGCTTTCCCCATTCCGTTGGCTTGTTATACTCGGCTTTTACTGCTTTTCTGGGGTTCCGAGTTAATAATGGTGAATATAAAGTGATGGGAATGGCTCCCTATGGTAGTCCTAAATATGTTGAAGAAATTTTGAAAGTTGTGGATATAGATGATGAAGGAAGTATTCATCTTAATCTGAACTACTTTTCTTTTCATTACTCGACACAGCAGACTTATAATAATAAATTCACTGATATTTTTGGTCCTCCTCGCCAACCTGACTCGGAATTTTATACACTAAAGACCCATCCCAATCGTGACCATCCTAATTGGGATGAACAAACAGCTCAATTAAATCAGAAATATGCTGATATCGCAGCCAGTATTCAGTATGTAACCGAAGAAATCGTCTTGAAAATGGCTAGATATGCACATGGTTTAACTGGACACAGTAATCTAGTTATGGCTGGTGGCGTTGCCCTAAATAGTGTTGCCAATGGTCGTATAGTAAGGGAAGGACCCTTTGAAAATGTTTTTATACAGCCTGCTGCTGGGGATGCTGGGGGAGCATTAGGAGCAGCACTTTACGTATACCATGTCACTTTGAATCGTCCTCGCCAATTTGTCATGGAACATGCTTACTGGGGAGCCAGTTATAGTGTCAGCAGACAAATGGAGGCTATCCGTGGATTGGGTTTACAGTATCAAGAAATAGAAGATACAGATATATTATCAGATCAAGTTGTGAGTAGCATCTTGGATGGTAAGGTAGTTAGCCTATATCAGGGGCGTGGGGAATGGGGTCCAAGAGCATTAGGAAACCGCTCGATTTTAGCCGATCCACGCCACCTCAAAATGAAGGAAATAGTCAATACAAAAATTAAATTTAGAGAACCATTTCGTCCTTTTGCACCAGTTATCTTAGCCGAACAGGTAAATCAGTATTTTTCTGGTTCTAATTTACAAAACCAATATCTGCCTCGCTATATGCAGATGGTGGCACCAATTCGTGAAGATAAGCAAGAGCAAATTCAAGCTGTATGCCATAATGGCACAGGTCGTCTACAAGCTATTCGCCAAGAATCTAACCCGTTTTATTATCAAGTAATCGAAAAATTTGGTGATGCCACTGGAATCCCCATCCTGTTAAACACTTCCTACAATTTACGAGGTGAACCAATTGTGAATACACCAGAGGATGCCTTGCGCACATTTGCTTACAGTGATATTGATCTACTGGTGATGGGAAATTTTTTAGTTTCCAAATCCAATAAACCTGAACCGGTTTTACCTAAACAAAAAACGCCACGCCCAATAGCTTACTAGATGTCTTGACTACGGTTAAATATGAGTCAATTGTCAACGGTAATTATAACAAAGCTTATCGCCTTTCTATGTTATTAGTTTCACTGATGAGGTGTTGGCAGTTGGGGATGCGCAGTTTCAGAAGAAGTGTTTGGGGAAGATGGAGGATGTGGGGAAGGAGGGGAGGACGGTTTTGTTTGTAAGTCATAATATATCGGCTATCAAGACTCTTTGTCACACAGGAATTTATCTTGACAAGGGAAAGATCGGTTATCTGGGCGATGTTAGTACGTCAGTGATCAAATATCTGACTTCTGGGGAAACACAATAATTTCCATATATTTGCCTAAGAGAAAATGCCAATTTTCCGATTCAAATTTTGGTCATAAGTGTTGTCAATGAACAAGATAATTTGGCTACGCAATATCCTAATAATAAGCCTCAACCCTATCAACAAAATGCTTCTCTGCTAATAATTATAGAAAACCGATAAATTAGCTATAGAGTCAAATGAAATTCTCTGAACTTGGACTTTTAGAAATTTATGGATTTAGAAGTACACAGCCTCTTTTGGTTGATGTAGGCGCTCACCATGGTAGCATATCTGCCACATTTGCTAGGAAAGGTTGGCAAGTAATCGCCTTTGAACCCGAAGAAAAAAATCGTGCTGCCTTTGAGCGTAATCTTGCTGGCTTTGATCATGTTAGCTGTATTCCTAAAGCTGTATCTAATATCACCAGGAATAAAGTTCCTTTTTATGTAAGCAAAGAACACTACGGTATTCATTCAATCAAACCTTTTCATGAAACTCATGAATTAGCCTATGAAGTAGAAACAATACGTTTAGATGATGTTTTATTAGACCTCAACATATCATCAGTAACCTTCCTCAAAATAGATATAGAAGGTGCTGATTTTTTAGCACTGAAGGGGTTTGATATTGATAAATATCATCCTGAATTGATAATGATTGAATTTATGGATGAGCGTTCACTGGCAAATTTTGGCTACACCCATCACGATGTGGTCACTTACATGAAAGAGCGAGGCTACACAACCTTTGTCTCTGAATGGGAACCCATCAAAGAATATGGTAGAGAAGGGATCTTCAGTGAACCTCACGTCTGGATTCAATGTACCCCATACCCCCTTGACCACAAACCAGCCTGGGGTAACCTAATTTTCGTACCAGATGGTGACAAAGACAAATTTGTTGGCGCACTTCAGTTATTTTTGAGGAAGTTAAAACAAGCGGAAATAACCGCTTCGATACGCAACCAAATTAAGAAAATTCCTGGTTTTAAAGGACTATACAGATCAATTAATAGTCGTTAGGTTTAAATACAACAGCTGTTTAACCTCCTATTACTTATCAGCAAAATTTAGTCTACTATTCAACCTATAAATCCTTGGTTTTGGAACTCATCTCCAATGCTTAAGTGTATATACTCAACGCTGTACTAGAAACCCCATTATAGTTAAGCAAAGTGCCTGAAACATCCATTATCATTCGTTGCTATAACGAAGAACAACACATCGGTCGTCTGCTCAGTGGCATCATGCAGCAGACAATACAAGATGTAGAAATCATTGTTGTTGACTCAGGTTCTACTGATGCCACTCCATCCATTGCATCCCGCTATCCCGTCAAACTATTATCCATCAAACCGGAAGAGTTTTCCTTT
>NZ_JAAHIE010000039.1:0-29022 GCF_010671945.1 Moorena sp. SIO4E2 | reverse complement strand
CTCTCAACTAGAACAATACAGGGATGAAATAGCCATAGGTCAATATCAAATCCAACAGGGCAAAGCTGAAAATCCAACCGCCCTGGCACAACATCTCCAAGAGTTGCGACAGCAGCGCAATGATTTACAAGACCAATATTTACCTATCGGTTCTAGCTTTAACTTTGAGCAATTCCGGAAAACTCTAGAAAAAAACACTGCTATTGTTGAGTTTTATATTAGCTTTGATCGCTTTTTAACTTTCATTTTTACTCGCCACAGCCAACAGCCTCTAGTTTTGTCATCTTCTACTGATCAATTATATGCCTTGATAGATTGGACAACTGCTTATCTGGATGATTATTACGACCAACCACAAGACTGGAGGAATCCACTAACTTCAAGACTCCAGAAGCTAGCAGAGATTCTGAATTTTAACAAAATTCTCCAGCAATTACCCAAAGACTGCAATCAACTGATCCTCATCCCCCATCAGTATCTACATCTATTCCCCTTGCACGCCTTACCCCTTCCTGAAAATCCAGGTAAATTGCTATTTAATCGTTTCTCCCAAGGAGTTCGTTATTCTCCCAGTTGCCAATTACTCCAACTTGTCCAAACCAGAAAACGCCCGGACTTTACCCACCTGTTTGCCGTTCAAAACCCCACGGGTGACTTAAGTTACGCTAACATCGGAGTAGAAGTGATTAAAAGCTACTTCAATCCAGCGGATACAGAGGTTCTTGGGGAGCATCCCATTTTGGAAACAATATTACCCAAAGCAACGATATTTCAAGGGTTTCAGCCCCCTAAAAAGAGCTAACGTGCCAAATTGGGATGCTCCCGGTTCTTGTGGAAAACGCTGCCACCAAAGCTGCCATAGATAGCAAACCTCTCAACACTTACCACTGTGTCCATTTTAGCTGTCACGGTTACTTTAATCTTAACCAGCCTCAGAAATCCGCCTTAATCCTGGCAGATGCGTACCTCAACTCTGCACCGGCTGAACTAAATCCAGAACAACATCTAGTTTTGGATGACGGTGAAGTAATTGACTTACACAAATGCCTCACCTTAGATGCCATCTTTGCCCTTAAATCACAACAGAAATTAGCACAATGTCGCCTTGTCACCCTTTCTGCTTGCGAAACAGGATTAATCGACTTTGATAACACCAGCGATGAATACATTGGTTTACCCAGTGGTTTCTTAGTTGCCGGAAGTCCAGCAGTAGTTAGTAGCCTATGGAAGGTAGAGGAGGTTTCTACAGCGTTGTTGATGATTAAATTTTATCAGAATCTGCTAAACCAGATGTCCTTAGCAGTTGCGCTGAATCAAGCCCAACTCTGGCTGCGGGATGCCACTGTACAGGACTTGCGAAATTGGGCTGAACAGTTAACTAAACAGTTGACTTTGGAGAATAACTTTAAGGAAGAAGTGGAGGAAGAAATAGAGTTATTTAAAAATGACTACAAACCCTTTTATTCTCCTTATTATTGGGCGGCTTACTGCGCCATTGGAGAATCATATATTTAGTTAAGTAAACAAAAAAAAATATGAAATTTAAAAAAATTATCCAAGTTTTTCCGCAAGTACTCAAAACTCACTCTGAAAAGTTTGAACTTGAAGACTTGCAAGACTTAGACCAAGTTTTAGCAGCTTTAGACACTCAAACAGAAGGCGAATTAGTTAATTTACTCAAAAATTGGTTCCAAAACCATACAAAAGTTACAGAAACTATACGCAAATTTGCTCAAACTACTCAGGAATTAAAGAAGTCACCCGAGCCTCCGCCTAATTCCGAAGCAAGTATTCTTCAAAACCTATTTGAACTGCGACAAACCAACCAAGAAATTATTAAAGCTAAAACTAATCAAGACAAGAGTAAGCAATCAAAACAAGGGTAAGCATTGAGCTATCAGCTATCAGCTATCAGCTATCAGCTATCAGCTATCAGCTATCAGCTATCAGCTATCAGCTAATGCGCTACGCGAACAGCTATTGAATAAAATAATCTGAAGGCTGACGGCTGACGGCTGACGGCTGACAGCTGAATAGCTACTAAAAATGTCAAACAATGACTTATAAAATCTACGCACCTAATATTCATCTCTTTGCCTTCCATCTTAGGAATCTATCTAGTAGTGATTCCCAAGCAGACACCGACTATGACAGCAAACTACTTTGGCACAAGTACGATCAGATTTGTGCTAAATTCCAAATTCAACAGAAGCTAGACCTGAGAGACGTTGCAGAAGGTTCCCGCATTGCTTTACTAAAAGGAGCCACCAAGGATAATATTCTCTTACCTTTGGAGGGTAAATTATCTCTCAATCATGGCAAAAGAATAAAAATTACTGGTCAAGCTTGTCCACTCCAGATCTATGATAGTTATGCTCTTGGTTTAAATATTCGGATTCCTGAAGTTGAGAATAATCAGAAAACTGAAGACGTAGACCTGACTGTATTCAAGGATTTTAATCCAGACCAGTGCTTTCTTCCCAGTAACATTAACAGTTCCCTAGGACAAATTCTGTTACTAACTGCTTGGCTACCCCAGAAGCAGCAGCAAGATTCCCATGTATGGAAAGAGATAGCTGATCAGTGTGTGCAGAATTTTCTTGGGGAAAACGATCAGGATAACTGTCCACCGCTTTATCAAGAAGGTCAATTATTTGGTAGTCCGATTTTTGAATATGGCATTCCTGATCAATCTCAAGACTATGGCAAAATTTTTGTTTGGCTATTTTTAGAAGAAGATATCAATGGCAACTATGCTGCCCGAGCGGAGGAAAATTTTTGCTGGTTTTATCAATACTTTATTGATTTATTTTTTGATCGCCAAAAAGTAATTAAAGCTTATCAAATCAGCAGGGAAGTGTATAGTGATGCTTACCAAGGATATCAAGACATTAAACAAATTATCAATGAAACGATAGATCACAGGCTAGAAGCCTGTGCCACGACTCAAAGTCAAGATAATCAGAGGTCATTATCTGATGATGACCTGTTGGAGTTTAAGAAGAAGCTGAGAATACTGCCGAAGCTAGACTTGAACTATTCAGACTGGCTGAGACAGTTAGAAAGCTATAGCTTGACAATGAAGATTAATGCTCACAATTATTCCGAAAAGCTTCAACAAATTAAAGCAAAATTACCAAAGGATGAAGATTTAAGCTTTTTGTCAGTATTTGAGCATAAAATCAGCCCTACTTATCAAAATCAAATTCAAATAAACTTAAGCTATTTTGCCCATAGCTCCGCACTGTTAGACAAAGCGATTTCCTCAATCAGAGGTATTGTGGAAATTGAACAAGCAGAACGCGATCGCGCTTTGGAAAAAGCCCTCAGAGATAAGGAAGAGGCTGATCGAGCCCGAGACAAACAAGCTGAGAAACAGGAGAAAAGACTACAACTTTGGATCACCTTCGTCGGTACTGGCCTAGCGGTCAGTGGTATTTCTTCCCAAACCGACGCTAAACAACCTCTAGAAGCCATCCTGATCGAACTAGACCGGAAGGGATCCTTAGATTGCCCTGAAGCTGGATTCTACCCTTGCTTGAGTTACAGTGTAGTGTTTGTGGTATTTCATATTTTGATTGGTGTTGGAGTTGGTGCGATCGCTGCGTTTATTTTGGATCGAATTATCAATCGGCGGTCAAAATGACTGCTGATAGCCTCCAATTCTAACTAAAAACTTTGCTGAGGATTTCAACAGAAGGGTCAACGGTCAGCTGATTTTATTAAAAAGCTGATAGCTGATAGCTGATAGCTTATGATAATAAGTTAATCGGATTTAATATCATGTGTTATTTGTCTTTATCTTCAGAGCCACAGTTTATTGAGTCGAGCTTGGCAGCAAATTCCAGAGCACCTTTAATACTATTGATATTGCCCTCAATCCGTGCAATTTGAATCTCAGTCAGTAACTCACCAATTTTAGAACTAGGGGATAACTTAAGGGATTTGATTAAATCTTTACCAGTAACTAGTGGTGTCGGATGGGCAACCTGGTCATTGGGATTCAAATAGTGCTCAATCAACGGTGCTATAGTATCCACAGCCATACCCCTGGCAACTGCCAAAAGCGCTACCACAGGAAAGACAGCTCCAACGTTAAGAAAGAAGAAATACTGCTCCCGTAATGGGATATCCTTGGCAGTAGTATAAGACAGCAGTTGGGGCAAATGTTGGATTGCCCTGACTACTATCCGAGTCTGAACACGAGAGTACTTTAGAGCTAACAGCTGTTGTTCAGCAACTGCTGGTATTGATGATAATAAATTTGCTAGCTTAGCCAGATTTAGCAACGATAAAGAATGCTTAGTCACCTGTAATTTCAATTCCACCCCAAGCTTAGGCCAGGTTTCTGCCAGTACCACAGCGGATTGGTCAACTGCTGCCATGTGCTCTAAACCCTCAGCCGTGGCATCAGGCAGCCATGGTCGTAACACATTATCCTCCCAGGCGGCTTTTAGCCAAGGTACACCCTGAGGTGACTTGAGGAGATAGCCCAATTCTGTCCGTACCCGTTCTGCTGCGATTTTGCTCAATAACGGTGCTAGCTTTCTAATCACTGACTGGGTGGCTGGGTCAATCTGAAAACCCAACTGAGCGGCTTGTCGATAACCCCGCAGTAATCGTAATGGGTCTTTTTGTAAGTTTTCTGGTGACACCATCCGGATTATGCCTTTACGGCAATCCAAGATACCCTGTAATGGATCAATGAATTCCTTGGTGTGGGGATTAAATGCGATCGCATTAATCGTATAATCCCGCCTATGTAAGTCAGCCTCTAAGCTATCCCCGTCCTGTTGAGCAAAGTCAACTGTTGCGTTGCCAAACACTACCCTAGCTATTTGACGCTGGGCATCCAACACCACAAATCCGGCCTTATAACGTCTTGCTAGCTTGCTGGCTGACCGTACTGCTTTAGTGGGTAAAACAAAGTCTAAGTCTAGGTAATCCGACTGTCGGTTGATCACAGCATCCCTAACCGCACCACCCACCAAGCAAGCGTCAGAAGGGAGTAACTCCCAGTTAAACGGCCAATTTTGGGGTGATAGAGCAGTTTGATAATTAGTCATTAGTCATTTTCTGAAATCTCAGAATGAATACTATATATCAATATGTGCTAAAATCGAATAGAGAACATCGCAACTTCGGAATCGGAAACAGAAATTTTTTGGAAAATAAAGTAGCAAACAAAGTAGCTAATAGTTAACTATTTTATCCTATAAGCTACTCAAGAAATGTCTGGTTTGAGCTATGCTAAAATAAAGGAATTGGAGTTTAAGCAATGTGTATTTGCATTAACTGCCACTACGTAGACCGCTGTACTACATACCATGCTGTGGAAACCCAGCATCAGGTACCTCACCTGACGGAATCTCCCAACTTTGAAGCGGTTGAGCCCACCATCAATGTCAATATCCGTTCTACTGAAGATATAATCGAAATGGAATGGGACGTTGTGGGGTGTAATAGCTTTAAGCAGGAAACTGGGAAGTGGGCAAAGCTTCGTCCTGGTGAGCTGGTACCAACCTGATATCTTTGTGAATTTTAGCTACTCTGGCGAGAAGCTCCACTATGCACCTAATATCAGCATGGGATTAATCGCCAGTCAAGTTTTAATTTTACTGAGCAAGCTTTTGATAAAAGCTCGGATTGCTTCTGTTTGTGTTTGTCCAGTATTTTCTATAATACTGCTTTAATTGACACAAAAGAGACGATCGAGCCAAGATATTAAAAAGGATTAATTTTTGTAACGCTGGATGTCTTTTGAGCTTTTATCGTTGGAAACGGTCCAGAACATAGCTAACGACTATGGCTACTGGGCAGTTTTTTTTGGGATTGCCCTGGAAAACGCTGGGGTACCCATACCGGGAGAAACCATTACCCTGGTAGGTGGCTTCCTCGCAGGTAGCGGCGAACTCAATTATTGGGTAGTCCTATGCTCTGCGATCGCTGGTGCTGTCCTAGGAGATAACTGTGGTTACTGGATTGGGAAAATCGGTGGTTGGCCATTACTAGTGCGAATTGGGGGTTTAGTCCGGATCACAGAAGCACAACTGACAGAGGCTAAAACCGAATTTCGTAAGAACGCTGCTAAGGCAGTTTTTTTTGGTCGATTTGTGGCAGTACTGCGGATCTTTGCTGGTCCAATGGCAGGGATTGTTCAGATGCCTTACCCGAAATTTCTCTTATGCAATTTCGCTGGTGCTACGATCTGGGCATCAGTGATGGTAAGTTTATCCTACTTTTGCGGACGCTTGATACCTCTGGAACTATTAATCTCTTCGGTATCTAAATTTGCGATTGTTGCTCTGATCTTGGTGATTGGCTCGATTGTTGTTCCTAAATGGTTGGAGTCTCGTAGACAGAAATTGGAGATCGGGGATTAATTGAGATTGGCTAAGGGCAATCGGTAATTGGTAGTTAAGGATTACCTTAGCCAATTACCGTAACCCAAAATTACTAACTCCTGGTTTTTGCTGACCACACCCGAGTCGGTAATCCCCACAAGTAGATGAAACCTTCAGCCGCCTTGTGGTCAAACTGGTCTTCCGAGGTGTAGGTAGCCAGTTCCGGAGTGTAGAGAGAATTCTCTGACTGACGCCCTACAATTATGGCATTACCCTTGAACAGTTTAACCTTGACTGTACCGGATACCCGCTCCTGGGTTTTTTGAATGAAAGCATCCAAAGCCTCCTTAAGAGGACTATACCACAAGCCTTTGTAGACCATTTGACTGTAGGTGTCTTCAAGCCCTCGCTTGTACTGGGTAACATCAGCAGTCAAGGTCAGACTTTCCAAGTCACGATGAGCTTGGATCAACACCGATAGGGCTGGTGTTTCGTAAATTTCTCGGCTTTTGATACCGACTACCCGGTTCTCAACCATGTCAATCCGTCCCACACCATGATTGCCAGCCAACTCGTTCAGTTGACTAATAAAAGTCACGGGGTCAAGGAGATTACCGTTAAGAATAGTGGGGACACCCCGCTCAAAGCCAATTTCAATATATTCTGGCTCATCTGGCGTATTTGCGATCGCTTTTGTCATGGCATAAACTTCCTCTGGTGGTTCTACCATCGGATCTTCAAGCACCCCCGCTTCAATACTGCGCCCTAGCAGGTTACGGTCAATGCTGTAGGGGGAAGACTTTTTGACTGGTGAGGGAATACCAAAGCGCTCACCATATGCGATCGAGTCTTCACGAGAGAACCCCCACTCCCTAGCTGGTGCCAATATTTTCAAGTTGGGGTTAAGGGCGATAATCGACACATCAAAACGCACCTGGTCATTGCCCTTACCGGTACAACCATGAGCTACCGCATCTGCACCATATTTTTCAGCAGTTTCCACCAATAATTTAGCAATCAGGGGACGAGCCAGAGCAGTAGAGAGGGGATAGCGACTTTCATAAAGAGCATTAGCCTGAATTGCTGGAAACGCATAGTCCTTGACAAAGCTGTAGGTAGCATCAGCAACCAAGGATTCTGTTGCCCCAGCGTCCAAAGCTTTTTGTCTGATTGGTTCTAATTCATCTCCCTGACCTAAATTTGCGGCTAGGGTGATCACCTCTTTGACTCCCCATTCTTCTTTAAGATAAGGGATACAAACCGAAGTATCTACGCCACCGGAATATGCTAGAACAACTTTTTCAGCACGGCTCATGATAGTTTCACCCTGTGGAAAACAACAAAATATCTATTCTATCCACATATTTCCAGAATATGGTTGCTGAATTGCCACAAAACTCTAATCGTAATCCGCCTCAACAGTATCAATCCAAGCCAAACTAGTGCCTGGATAATAGTTGCCTAAAATTTCTTGATACGTGTAACCCTGCTTAGCCAAGTCACGAGCTCCGGTTTGACTCATACCCTGACCACCAAATACATTTTTGACAATATGGTCAGAAGCCGCGTACAAGGATTCTACCACCCCACCTTTGTAACTTAGAAAAATGCCGCGAGTTTCTTGAACTGCCTGAGCCGTGGTGTTCCACTCATATTTGATTCCTTTGTAAACTTGCCAACGCTGAGTGTTTCCCAAATCATAGAATTTACTAGCGGGTCGAATCGCATGAACCAAAGCATAGGAGCGAGCAGCAATGGCTTGTGCTTTGAGAGCTGCCATTGGCCAACTAGGATACACTTCCGCTCCCACCACCGAAGTCAGGTAAAGCTCAAGGTCAACGTAGTTTACTGCCAAGATGCTATCTCCCTTAGAAATCAATAGCAAATCCCCTCGATACCACCGGTTTCCTACTAATACATACCCTCCATTTGTGGGCTTCACCCAAAGCCCTGCGGGGGTCTTATAGTTACCAATTTGAATATAGTCCCCTAATGGTTTAACATTACTTCCCTGATTGGCGGTTAGTTTACCCAGGGGCTGACCCCTAGCATCCAGCAACTCACCCGGTGTTGAGGTAGCCACTACCAGAGACTTAACACCATTAGCTACAGCAACTCGCATTTCTAGGATCGGAGCATCATTCAATGGCTTTGCTGCTGGTTGCTGATTTTTGGTAGCCGCTTCAGACTGGCTGGGCGGCTGGTTGTTGTGATTAGAAGACTCAGTCTTGGCTGATTTATCCGATTTATCCTGGGATTTATCCTTGGTAGTAGCAGTAGCTTGTTTCGTGCCCTGGTTGCTAGCGGTTGATGCTTGGGTAGCTTTAGTTTGGGCTAGGGTTGGTGAGGGTGGTGAGTTAGAAGCAGTAGAATTCTCATCCTTGGGGGTAGGAGATTGGGATGGTTTTGGATCTGTGGCGGTAGAGGTTAGTTCGGATGTGGGAGTCTCCTCGTTGTTAGCCAGCCCATCCGATTCAGGGGAAACTTGATCTGGGGAATTTGGAGCAGAAGAGGTTGAGGAAGATGTTTCTAACTCAGAGCCAGGTGACAGAGATTTCGCTAAGACTAAAGGTACAGATAGGGCAATTGAAAATAGGGCAATTGACCACAACACTGATTTCTTCATTCGTAAGTAAAATTAAACACTTGCTTCACCGGCTATTCCAATATACAACTTAGCATTGCTATTGGGATTCTGAATACTGTTGTGCTGACCTTAAACGTGCCGAAAGGACGGAATGAAGTTTGTTAGGAACGACTTCCCAATTAATTTCGGTGTATGTTTTCCAAAGTCGATCGGCTTCTTTCTTTGACAATTGGGCAAAATCTCGCAAAAAGGGATAGTCTATCCCTTTTTGCAAGCACATGTACCCAGCCAAGCGGCACTCTTCATGGGAAGGCACACATTCCCAAGCCACTTTGTCCCGATCGAGTAGGTTTTCGAAGTGTGTTCTGTTCTCTGGGATCTTAAAGAGGCTGATTTGAGAGCCGACAACCTCTTGAGCAAACTCTTCATCAAAATAAGCACACATCATCAAGTAGCAAAAACAACATTTAGGGCAACGGTTGCACCAAGGTTTACCGTAGTTGCAAGAATGTGTCGCTTTCATCAGCTGAGGATGCTGAGCCACAATGGCATAGATCGAGATGTCGTACAGTCCGCGAAGCGTACTGAAAAAGCCTTCAAACCAATGGCAATTCGTGATCTGTGTAAATATCTGCTTGGCCTTTTGTTGGTATTAAACACTTTTGCACCATTGGTGATTAATGGGATTACCATCCCAGTCGGCCATGCTGTTATCGGCGGATCGTTCGATATTGAACCATACTTTGGTATATTGATGGTAAAGGATGACAGGAAAGTAACCAATATAATTGGCGGTATGTCCCACTATAAAGTCAATTTTATTGTATTTAGCTTCTACCCCCATCGCTTCGAAAACGTGATCAGGGCAACTAAAGAAATTATCTTCAATCTTAACCTTAATTGTCTTGCTTTCTGGCGGGGCTGCCGCTTCTTTCAGCCGCTGAAGCAAGGCTTCCTGTAGCGCAATGCTGCTCTTGGCGATTGGCACATAGCCCTCATACATGTCGAATGGCACACCAGCTTCCCTCAGTAACAACATGCCAGCCAGGGTATCCTTACCGCCACCATTGGTTAACAAGCTGCTCTTGCGTGGTGGCGGCGAGACTTCGGCACGGGGATACTGAGCCTGTGGAGGTGCAGTCGAGCCGTCACACTCAATCTGGGAAATGGGTTCTTGTACCACGAGCTTCGGATAAGTCGGTGATGGATAGCGCAATTGATTCAGATAGCGCCATTCGCCGAGTTGTTTACGAAAGCAATCAGTCCACAACTCACGAACGGTCGCACTGCATTGCAACCCTTCACAAAGAACAACCTTCTCGCCCCCCAGTGCCAAAAATCGCATACATTCCCATGCCACAAGTGCCCCCAACAGTTCAGGCTCAATGCTCTGATCATACCGCTCCCATAAGGCATCCCAAGAGGGAATAGATTGATAGGTTATGTGTGAAAAAAATGACCGCCCCGCAATCTCAAGGTCGATATGCAGCGTAGCAGGCTGTGAGTGTAACGTCACGCCACGAACATGCACATCAAACTTCGATGAGGAAGTGAGAGATTTAGGATGAGTCAGTTTTATAATTGCCATATTTTAACCGATATGTTGTCAAAGGGCGAAAGCGCCTAACTTCTTACCCTTATCCCCTCCTTATTGTGTTAAAGAAGGGGAGAAAGGGCGATTCCTGACAACCTGATGAAGCTGTTATTTGCAGAAAGCCTGAAATAAAAGATCAGGATCAAAAGAATTTTCGATTTGTGGGTTTACCGTCAAAAAACCGATTTGAGCCTTTCTGTAATAAATTGCAGGGGGTAATTCTGTGCTGGGGTTATAGGCACTGAGGTGTGACTTAGAACTCCCATAATTTCCCTCCCGATTCCACACACTATCAACGCCCGACAGATTACCATAATCCCCTAGCTGATTACAAATCGACTTTTCATCCACAGGGTTACTAGACACTAAACCCAGGAAAGCACCATCAGCTCCCACCAAGTAAGCACGACCATCAAGTTCAAACAGTGTTTGGGCAAGACTGCGACTGGCCAAACAGTTACCGAACACCAGGGAGATACCTAACATCAAACCAATCTGTTGGGTAACAGAAACTCTGCTCATGGTTAACCTAGATTTTAGTAAATCAGAAATATTTATTCCTCTAGGATTCCCATCAGACTCCGTCAAGGAACACCTGGCTAAAAATTTCTATCCAAAAGCAGAAGCAGATGGAGGATTAATAAGGTAAGGGCTAGTTAACAGTCAAGCTTTGATCCCCCCAAAGATCGGCAGGCGGTCAACCTACCCTACGGGAACGCCAAAGGCGAACAACCTTGGGCTTTCGGCCACGCTACGCGAACAACCTTAAACCTTGGGCTTTCGGCCACGCTACGCGAACAACCTTAAACCTTGGGCTTTCGGCCACGCTACGCGAACAACCTTAAACCTTGGGCTTTCGGCCACGCTACGCGAACAACCTTAAACCCTCAACCTTCAACCCTCAACCTTCAACCCTCAACCTTCAACCCTCAACCTTCAACCCTCAACCCACCCTACTTCGGACGCCAAGGGCGAACAACCTTCAACAATGAGTTACTTTCTTCCAGTCAGCCAATAGGTGATCATCTCTCCTTTGCCCTTAACATTAATAATCCCTCGCTCTTCAAACAAATACTTGTCTCGTAAACGCTCGTAAGTGTTAGCAGTAACTTGAATTCTCCCAGGTTCCCCTTGAGAGTCCATCCGAGATGCCACATTAACCGCATCGCCCCACAAATCATAAATGAACTTCTGGATACCGATCACCCCAGCTACCACAGGACCAGTGTTAATCCCGATGCGCAGGCGGAATGGTTCCCCATCATGCCGCTGGAAACGACTAATTTCCTGTTGGAGATCCAATGCCATGTTTGCGATCGCTTCTGGATGGTCATCCCTAGGGTTTGGTAGACCACCAACCACCATGTAGGCATCTCCAATGGTCTTAATTTTCTCTAATCCATGGTGCTGCGCTAGTTGGTCAAAGCTTGAGAAAATTTGATTAAGTAGATTAACCAATTCTGTGGGAGAGATGCGAGCAGAAAGCTTGGTAAACTCCACAATATCAGCAAACAGAATTGTTACTTCCTCAAAGCGATTCGCAATAGCTTTTGGCTCTTGTTTTAATCGTTGGGCGATGGAGTGAGGTAAAATATTCAACAACAAGTGTTCCGACTTTTCTTGTTCAGCTCTCAGTGCTGCTTCTGCCTGTTTGCCCTTGGTAATGTCGGCTACAGTGCCTTCGTAGTATAGTAGTTTCCCTTGAGTATCACGCACAACACGAGCATTCTGAGACGTCCAGATGATTTGGCCATCTTGTCGATAAACCCGAGCTTCAAAATCAGAGATAGCACCATGCTCCTCAACCGCAGCAATAAACTCAGCATAGCTGTTGGGGTTGACATAGAGTTGCTGTTCAATATCGGTCACTTTAGCCACTATTTCTTCTGGGCAAGAGTAGCCATACATCCGAGCTAAAGCTGGATTGACACTCAGGTACTGCCCATCCGATGTAATCTGAAAAATCCCCTCAGCGGCATTTTCAAAGATGCTACGATACTTCTCTTCAGCTTCCTGAAGTGCATCTAGAACCCGTTTGCGCTCTGTAATATTACGAGCGACCCAAATCACACAATTGTTTGGCAGGGGTGAGACACTCGCAGCAAACCACACCTGGGAATTATCACCTCTAAAGTGTGAAGTATGAAAGGGTTTTTCAGTTTGCTCCACTAGCTTTTGGCCATTGAATTCCGAAAATTTTTCATAATCGGATGAATTGTGATAATATTTGTTAGTGTGATGCCCTATATTCTTGGAATCGAAGTCCGAAAGTTTGTGGCCATTCAAGTCTGAGTTAGAACTAATTTCATCCTTAATACTTCCTACTTGATAATTTCCTATAGGTAAGCTGTATTCTATATTCAGGGTTTGTTTAGTATCTAAGACTTGCCGGATATGGGTGACAAAAAGTTCAGCTTGCTTGGGGGGAAAAACCTCGTAGACACTCTTACCAAGTAGTTCGGTCGTTGGACTATATAAAACTTCAGAATTGGTGGAGACTACTTTCATGTATCGTCCTTGAGCATCAAAAACGGTAATCACATCGGTCATCGCCCCAAATAGCACCCGCAACTCAGCTTCGGATTTACGTAGTGCTGCTTCGATGTGTTTGCGCTCTACAATCTCAATCCGTAGTTGATGATTGGCGTCCCGTAGTGCTGCTGTCCGTTGCTCCACTCGGGTTTCTAACACTTCATTGGCTCTTTGCAAGGCTTCCTGAGCTTGCTTACGCTCAGAGATGTCTTCCACAGTACCTTCGTAATAGAGCAGATTGCGATGCTCATCTTTAATGGCACGGGCATTTTCGCAAATCCAAGTCAAACTGCCATCCTGGCGATAGACTTGGGACTCGAAATCCACTAAGGTACCATTTTCTTCCAACAACTGGATGAATTGGGAGCGACGGTTCGGATCAACATAAAGTTCCTGCTCAATATTCGTGACAGTATTAATTAATACTTCTGGGGACTCATAACCATAGATGCGAGCTAAGGCTGGGTTAGCACTGAGGTAACGTCCTGAGGGGGTGGTTTGGAAGATGCCTTCTACAGCATTTTCAAAAATATTGCGATATTTCGCTTCAGCTTGCCTCAGGGCTTCTTCAGCTTGCCGACGCTCGGTAATATCAATCCCAATAGTGAAAGCAGCTGAGCCTTGATGGTACTTCTGGGCAACAATCACATAATTGTGCTTTTTGTGATTAACAATAGCCGAAACCTCTCGGCAAGCATCTTGTTCTGGGCTGGCAAAAAACTCCTTGACAAAGTCATTAAACTCTGAGCTAGCCTGAAGAAAGCCAATGTCTTGACCCACAAACCCCTCTGAGGACAAGTTAAATGTTTTGGCTAAATGGCGATTCACACCCAAGTAGCGCAAATCCGAACTAATCCAAGAGACAATTCCCGGTACTGCCTCCAACACGGCCTGTAACTGATCTTTGGTCTTGCGCAGGTCATCAAGAGCCTGCTGACGTTCGGTAATATCAATCCCAACGGTGAAAGCGGCTGAGCCTTGATGGTACTTCTGGGCAACAATTACATAGTTTCGCTTTTCGTCATTAACAATAGCAAAAACCTCTCGGCAAGCATCTTGCTCTGGGCTAGCAAAAAACTCCTTGACAAAGTCATTAAACTCTGAGCTAGCCTGAAGAAACCCAATGTCTTGACCCACAAACCCCTCTGAGGACAAGTTAAAAGTTTTGGCTAAATGGCGATTCACACCCAAGTAGCGCAAATCCGAACTAATCCAAGAGACAATCCCTGGTACCGCTTCCAACACTGCCTGTAACTGATCTTTAGCTGCCCTGAGTTCTTCTTGAGCTTGCTCACGCTCTCGCACCTCCATCATAAGCTGAGCATTAGATGCTTTTAAGTCAGCTGTGCGTTGTTCAACCTTGAGCTCCAGCTCATCGAAGGCTTTCTGGAGTTCTGCTTCAATTCGTCGCCGCTCAACTATTTCATGTTTCAACTGTTCCGTTGCCATTTCTAATGCTTGTGCATTGGTCTCTAGATACCTAGCTTTTTCAATCCATTGAGCAACCTCAGCCAATAATTCAATCACCACATTTGTGCTGTAGGGTTCGATCAATGGTGTGGCCCTAGCCGACCCATTGTATTGGTGAGTTCGTGCATCTGAGGCACAGTTACAGGTTTCAACCCCTAACCAGGGTAGGGGTTTAATCGGACGTTCACTGGTAAACAGAATTTCAAATTGTCCAGTCGGCAAAATCCGTCCAATCCGGCATTCTTTGCCAATATGGTGATTGGGTTCGATTTGGATTAATCCTCCCGGAGCATCAAATTTCTGACCATAAGCTGCCACCCTTACCCGGTCTACCTCAAATGATTGAGCGGATTCCACGGCTTGTTTCCAGAGGTAAACCTGAGCATAGGCAGCTTCAATGGGGTCACTAGTCACTCGGTTAGCTCCGTAACGACGCTGAAAATTCTGGACAAACCGTTGATTATTAGGAGTGTCCAGACTCTGGAAATAGCTCCAGCTGGCATAATGTCCCGCCGCTGTATCCCCTATCCTTTGCAGTTCCGCCTCAGCCACACTCACTGCCATAATCGGAATCTGATCAGCTGTAATTCCAGAGGATTTGTACTGGCGATAGAAGGCTACATTACTGTCACCATTAAGGGTGTTGAAGACCACATCTGGTCGAACTTGTTTAATTTTGGTGATCACCTCACCCATATCTTGAGTGCCTAGAGGAATGTAATCTTCCTCAACCACTGTTCCCCCCAGTTGTTTCAGTTGCGCTTTAATAATCTTGTTGGCAGTCAGGGGGAAAATATAGTCGCTACCGATCAGATAAAATCGCTTACCGTAATTTTTCACCAGCCAGTTCACCGCTGGCTCAATTTGTTGATTTGGACAAGACCCGGTATAAAAAATATTTGGGGAACATTCCAGACCCTCATATTGTAGGGGGTACCATAGCAGAGAATTTAACACCTCAAATACGGGCAAAACTGCTTTACGAGAAGCAGACGTCCAGCAGCCAAAGACTGTGGCTACCTGATCCTCTTGAATCAGTTTTCTGGCCTTGCTCTCAAATTCCGCTGACTTCGATGCCCCATCCTCAACGATCGGTTTGATATATTGACCAAGAACTCCTCCGGTTTGGTTAATTTCTGCGATCGCCATCAGCTCAGCTTCCACCAGGGCGGCTTCGCTAATTGCCATAGTTCCCCTTAAGGAATGCAATATACCAACTCGCATACAGGGGTTATCAGTGTTGAAACTTGGCATTGCTTAAATTCCTGCAATATTTATTTGCAAATCTTTAACTTTTAAGCACCCATCAGCCTCTCACGGTTCTTTTCCTCAGCAACCGCAGGCGACGTGACCTACTATTAAATAATCAATGTTATATAAGCGCGAATCTAGCGAGCACCCTGATTAAGTCAGGATAAAACCGTTTTAGGGGAGGAATTTCCGTGGGGGTAAAGGAAATATTTTCGAGTCAACCCGTTAACTATTTACACAAACCACTATTACTTAGACTCGAATATGCCTTGGTTTCTGGGGCAGTTGTGGTCATAGAAGTAAAATTTAGATAATCAAGATAAAATTGGCAAAATTTAGGAAAAATTTCGAAAGTTTAGTGGTAATTTCCACCTTTCTTTCCCTCCCACCATTTACCTCTTCCCGATTAAGTCAATTACACTGCACCTCAACCAATTAGTACAACAATAGTATAAGTAACTTAAAATTTACTGTGAACTCAATATATTTCAACATAACGACTATACCTGAGGGGGTGACATGAGCCCTGAAAAGCTTACTAGATAAGCCTTTGATTCCAATTCTCTTAGAAAAGATAAACTCCCAAATTGACCCTCCTGTGATTTAATGGCAAGCTCAAACCCTTATAACTACATCCAAGGTCAGCCCAAAACAGCATGTATCTTTTTGTAACACATCGGCTGAAAATATTACCCAGTAAGGATTTCAGCTTGCATGTCACCCCCTCAGCGACTATACAATTGTTTACAAAGCCATGATGTCTGTTTGAATATAGCGGTTTTTAATCTAGTAAGGTACAAGTTTTTGGGTTTTAGGGAGCAGGTACTGAGGCCGTAGGCCACGGGTTGCTGGTTCGGAGCAGGGACTTCGGAAGAGGGAAGAGGTAAAAAAAAATGTGTACCTCATGAGGATAAAAAGCGCTATACTATCACTGAAAAAAATTTTGGCGTCGCTGATAAAGGTTAACTCATCCCACCACTCAAGTAGTGAAATTTTGAGTCATTAGTATTGAGTTATAGTGGTTCTCATATTAATCAATGCAAAGGTATCTAAATTATAGAAGCCTTACTCAAAAGCGATGCAGTAGCCTCACGGGGAGGCAATGCGGTCTTGGGGGTTCCCCCGGAGACGAAACCTTAGAGAGGGTCGCCTTTAATGTCAGTAGGTTATGCAGAAAAGGGTTAAATATTTTTTAATAAGGCCACCCTCTCTTACGGTAACTTCAAGGCCTGCCGACGCGGGGCGCGTTCAAACCATGAGCAACTGCCGTGGTTTGCCCCACTCGCGCTTTGCATCAAAAGGTGCGACCCGTAGCGAATTAAATTCTTAATGCGGGAACGAAGTTACCGTAAGAAGAGGGTCGCCTTTATGGGTTACTGGCTATACGTAAAAGGGTTAAAACTTTTGTAATAAGGCGACCCTCTTCAAGGTTTCGTCTCCGGAAAGCGCACCTAACAAAGATTTAAAAATTTCTAAGCAAAAATACTAATCGTATGACTCTCATATCCAGTAGGCATTTCAAAATAAGATGCGAATACCGCTGTCATATTAATGAGGTAGACAGGATTTTTTACCTGATCCGAAGTTCCCTCTTCTGAGTTCCCTGCCACCCTTAATAAGGTAGGGTGGATTCGAGTTCCCTAAAATCTCAAACTTGTGTACCTCACCTATTTGATAAATGCTATATACTACGCCTTAGTTTTTGACAAATGACAAATGACAAATAGCTAATTACAGAAATGGAAACGGAAACGTCACCTTCTGCGGTAGTCTAGAACAAGTAAATTGATCTGCCTTGTAGAAATTGACAGCCCTATGACCTCTACCGTTACCAGTCCTGCCCGGACAATTCGCATCGGTTCTCGGAAAAGCCAACTTGCTCTGATTCAGACTTACTGGGTACAAGAGCAACTGAAAAAGCATTTTCCAGATCGAGAGTTTGAAGTCCAGACCATGAGTACCCACGGAGATAAAATCCTGGATGTGGCTTTATCTAAGATTGGGGATAAAGGGTTATTCACTAAGGAACTGGAATTGGGAATGCTTAGGGATGAGATCGATTTTGCAGTGCATTCCCTCAAAGACTTGCCAACCAGATTGCCAGAAGGGTTAGTGTTAGGGTGCGTCACAGAACGGGAGAACCCCGCCGATGCTTTAGTAATGCACCAAAAGCACCAAGATAAACAGATAGAAACGTTGCCAGAAGGCTCGATCATTGGAACCTCCTCCCTCAGACGGCTGGCTCAGCTGCGCTACCATTTTCCCCATCTGAGTTTTAAAGATGTCAGAGGTAACCTAAACACCAGACTGGCCAAACTGGATGCTGGTGACTACGATGCACTAATTTTAGCAGTAGCTGGGCTAAAACGACTGGACATGAGCGATCGCATTCACCAAATTTTACCACCAGAGATATCACTCCATGCTGTGGGACAAGGGGCTTTGGGAATTGAATGCCGTGAGGATGATCAAGAAGTCTTAGAACTGCTCAATGCGATCGCACATCCCCCCACTGCTCAACGCTGTTACGCGGAACGGTCATTATTAAGGGCGCTCGAAGGTGGCTGTCAAGTTCCCATCGGTGTAGACACTCAGTTGGAAGGCAATACCCTAACCCTAACAGCTATAGTGGCTAGTGTGGATGGGCAAAAACTTGTCAAAGATACCATTCAAGGGGAGCAGAGTCAGGCAGAAAATTTGGGACTCGAACTTGCCGAACAGCTCAAAAAACAAGGAGCACAAGAGATTTTGGCTGAAATTTTGGCTCAAATCGAGCGGGAATAGGAATATAGCTGAAAAGTCAATTCAATTCCTGTGCCAAGCGTTATAGATTTTATAATTTTCCTGATCCGCTTTCAGTGTAGGAAAAGGCTAAGGAAAAGGTTTTTTAAGCCATAGCCTTTTTCTTTTCCCGTAGAATTTTTGCTCAGGCTACAGTAAGCCTTGATAGCCGGAAAGCTGAAGGTTCTTCGATCAAGTCTGATAGGAGTTCAAGGTCAATTCCTGAAAAGTTCTGCTCCATGTTTCAGGCTTGATCAAATGCACTTCATCCTTCAAGCTTGCAGCTATTTCCTAGGCACTAACAACCAATAATTTACAACTAACAGATGAAGATTCTATTCGTTGCGGCGGAAGCAGCTCCCATCGCGAAAATTGGCGGTATGGGGGATGTAGTGGGATCATTACCCAAAACCTTGAGGCAATTGGGACAGGATGTCCGAATTTTCATGCCTTACTACGGCTTTTTGCCCGATAAAATGGAGATTCAAGAGGAACCAGTCTGGTCCGGTGATGCTATGTTTCAACACTTCAATGTGTTTGAAACCCTACTACCCAAGACTGATGTCCCCTTATATTTATTTGGTCATGCTGCCTTTGCTGGTCGCCAAATCTACTCTGGAGATGATGAAGACTGGCGATTCACCCTATTTGCCAATGGTGCAGCTGAGTTTGCTTGGAACTACTGGAAGCCTGATGTTATTCACTGTCATGATTGGCACACGGGCATGATTCCCGTTTGGATGAACCAATCATCAGATATCAGCACAGTTTTCACAATTCACAACCTGGCTTATCAAGGCCCCCAGCGCTGGCGCTTAGAAGAAATGACTTGGTGTCCCTGGTATATGCAAGGTCATAATACTATGGCGGCAGCTGTACAGTATGCTAACCGGGTAAATACTGTTTCTCCCACCTACGCTCAACAAATTCAAACTGCTGAATACGGTGAGTCCTT
The DNA here is from genome assembly GCF_010671945.1 of Moorena sp. SIO4E2. Lineage (NCBI taxonomy): Bacteria > Bacillati > Cyanobacteriota > Cyanophyceae > Coleofasciculales > Coleofasciculaceae > Moorena > Moorena sp. SIO4E2. The sequence goes on along the minus strand of NZ_JAAHIE010000039.1, from coordinate 9,508 downwards.
AGAAGGTTTGCTGTCATTTATCAGTGGTAAAACTGTTGGAATTGTCAATGGGATTGATACAGAAAGTTACAATCCCGAAACCGATAACTACATTCCTCACAACTTCACCGCTGATACTCTCGACATCCGCAGCAAAAACAAAGTAGCCCTCCAGAAAGAAGTCGGCTTAGCCATCAATCCCGATACCTGTCTGATCAGTATGGTTTCCCGCTTAGTGGAACAGAAAGGGATTGACCTGCTCGTGCAAGTTTTACAGGGTTTCCTAGCTTACACCGATTGTCAATTTTTAGTCCTAGGTACGGGAGAGCGCTACTATGAAACCCAACTGTGGGAAATCGCATCCCGCTATCCAGGACGAATGTCTGCTCAAATCCTCTATAACGATCCTCTAGCTCGACGGATCTATGCTGGTAGTGATGTATTCTTAATGCCTTCCCGCTTTGAACCCTGTGGGATTAGCCAAATGCTGGCCATGGGTTACGGCTGTATTCCCATTGTACGACGTACTGGCGGTTTGGTGGATACGGTTTCCCACCATGATCCTATCAACCAAACTGGAACGGGTTACTGCTTTGACCGCTACGAACCGTTAGATTTATATACTTGTATGGTTCGGGCTTGGGAAGGTTTCCGCTACAAGAAAGAATGGCGGAGTTTGCAGCAACGAGCTATGAGCCAAGACTTTAGTTGGGAGAAGTCAGCCAGGGAATATATCAATATGTACCAAGATATTGTAGGATTACCTGCAGAAGCACCTCAGCAGGTACCACAAGACAACCATTTAGCTGTTGTCAGCTAGACAGAATATCCCATAAGTTACACCTATTCTGTTACTGTGATCAGTGATCACTAAGGATGGCTATCCTACCATGGCTATTTTACCATGGCTATTTTAGTTTTAAATTAGTAAAATTACCATGGCCTTACCCTAGTGGATCGGTGCTACAGCTGTTTCCAACTAGGTGCATGAACACTACACTGCATGACTAATAGACAGAGAACGTTAGGGGTTGCTATGAAGATTATGGGGAAACCGGTAGTAAGACCCAAGCCCAGCAATTCTAAGTACCAAGGGCGGTGCAGTCCCCTAGAGGGCAAGATTTTCCCCCCTCAAGGCTCTAAGGGAAAAATCTCTCCTTCATTCCTCAACCGCTTATCTCTAGCTCAAGTCATGCCCTGGGGGGTAGCCATGTTGCTCTCCCCAAGTGGGCTACCAGCAATAGCACAAATCACTTCAGCAGAAGACAGTGCAGGGACAATTGTAACTCCTAATGGTCAAAGCTTCGAGATCACTGGTGGTAGCCTCTCTAATAGCAATCAACCGAATCTGTTCCACAGTTTTGAGGAATTTGGACTCGATTCCGGTCAGATTGCCAATTTTATCCCTAATAATCCCCAGGTTAGGAATATTTTGGGGCGAGTCGTAGGCGGTAATCCCTCAATTATTAATGGTCTAATTCAAATCATAAGCGGTAATGGGAGCCCTAACTTATACTTAATGAACCCAGCAGGGATTATTTTTGGGGCTGATGCTCGACTGAATGTCCCTGCTTCCTTTACAGCAACCACAGCAACTGGGATTGGCTTTGAGGACGGGAATTGGTTTGATGCCTTTGGTGACAATAAGAGGTACCAGGACTTAATTGGTGAGCCCACTAGCTTTGCCTTTGATTTAGCCCAACCTGGAAGTATCATTAACGCTGGTGACCTGGAAGTGCCAGACAATCAACGGATCGCCTTGATCGGGGGTAGTGTGATTAACACTGGGCAACTGAACGCACCGGGAGGCAATATTACTATCGCTGCTGTACCAGGGCAAAGTTTGGTTAAGATTTCTCAATCTGGAAATTTGTTGAATCTAGAGATTGACCCCCCTCGTACACTAGATGGGCAACCATTAATTACCGCACTAGATATACCAGAGCTACTCACAGGACCAGCCCAAGGCGTTGAGACCGGACTCAGTGCCAATTCCAATGGAACAGTACAGCTGACGGATTCTGGCACCATAGTTCCCACTGAGACAGGAACAACCATTGTGTCCGGTACCCTAGATGTTTCCAACCAAGAACTTAGGCGACGCAGTGTAACAGTATTAGGCGATCGCATTGCTCTAATTGATGCCACGATTAACTCTTCCGGTAGTAATGGTGGCCAGGTGTGGATTGGGAAGAACCCCCAAGACAATCCAGACAATGTGAAATTAAATGCCAATCGCACCTTTGTCAGCCGTGATTCCGTGATTAAGGCTGATGGACAAGCGGCAGATAGAGACGGAGGTCGAGTTACTGTCTGGTCAGAGGAAACTACAGCATTCTACGGGGATATTACTGCCCGTGGCGCTCAAGAGCAAACTTCACAGGCCGGAAGTGATAAAACACCAGATGGTGGGACAGTTGAGATATCTAGCCAACAGACTTTAATCTTTGATGGCAAAAAAGTTGATCTCACCGCCCCTGTTGGTCAAAACGGCACGATTACATTCGACCACAATAACATTACTATTGTACCTGGGACAGGGATTGCTGGTCAGCAGCTAGGGGATAATCCCCTTGGTTTTGATGTGATGGAAATTTTGTCCGGGGATGGGGGGACACCTGGCCTTAGCGCGAATGCCCTAGAACAAGTCTTGGGCAACATTGTTCTCAACGCTAGTAATGATATTACCATTGCCCCTAACGTCTCTCTGAACTTCTCTGATCAAGGGGTTAGTGGTGCTAATCCCCTATCCCTAAAGTTTACTGCTAATGCTGATGGCATTGACGGTGGGGATTTTTCAATGGATCCTACCCAATCGATCACTACTTTGGGTAGAGAGATCACCATTGATGGCGTTAATGTCACTGTAGGTGATATCAACACAGATGGTGGAGCGATTACAATCACAGCGTCTGAGACTCTGAGCACGGAAGAGCTTAACTCATCAGCAACAGTTGGCAAGGGAGGGGATGTTACCCTCGATGGCGGTAATATTCAGGTTAGCTGGATCAATGCCCAAGGTGGTAGCGATCGCAAAGGCGGGAATGTGGAAATTACCACAGAAGATATGTTTACAGCCACTGATACCTTTAATACCTTAATCGAGGGCAAAGAAACAGCAGTGAGCATTGCTACAGTTGGGGGAGATGGTGGAGGAAAAATCACCATCGGTCATGGGGGAAACGGGCAAACCCCCTTTGAGGTGGGAAATAGCAGTACTAATGGTACAGAGGGAGCTATTTCTACAGGTGATTCTACCATTCTTCCCCCAGGATCCTTTTTGACTTCGACGATCTCAGATTCAGGTGATATAGAAATTAAGACTGGGGAGCCATCTTCAAATTTGACTAGCCAAGGTCAAGCAATGGCTACCAATTTGATTCCAAATTCCAATAGGCCAACTCAAACCGACTCCAATGAAATAGAAGAGCAGTCTACTAAAAGAGAAGCTGATCTGAATTTAAACAAAATGAATTTCAATCCAATAGAAACAAATCCTATAGCAGAAATTCCTAATACTAATAGTATTCAATCCCTGGAACAATCGGACCCACAGCTAGTTACCAGGAAATTATCTAACTCTAATCTAGAAGTAGAGATTCCTAATACTAATAGTAGTCAATCCCTGGCACAATCGGAACCACGGCTAGTTACCAGGAAATTATCTAACTCTACCCTAGAAGCAGAGATTCCTAATACTAATAGTAGTCAATCCCCGGCACAATCGGAACCACGGCTAGTTACCAGGAAATTATCTAACTCTACCCTAGAAGCAGAAGCTGATGTTAAACAACTTGAGGGAGGCTTCACCTATGCGTTTGAAAAACATCTAGGCATTAGCAAAACTCCCATAGTTACCCTGGAAGAAGCCCAAGCCCACCTAGGCAAAATTGAAACTATTACTGGACTCAAACCTGCCATAATTTACCTGTTCTTTAAACCGGGATTTAAAGCGGAAACTACCAAGGGAAAGCCATTTAATTCCAAGGGATTGACGTCAACCAAACCGGAACGAGAGACAACGGAAAATCGGCAAAAGACTAGGTCACACTGGGAAGAAAATCTCGATACACAGCTCGAATTACTAGTCGTTACGGCTTCGGGAACAGTAATTAGAAAACAGGTGCAGGGAGCAACGCGATCGCAAGTTCTCTCTGTTGCTCGGGAATTCCAAAAGAGTATCACCAATTTCGAAAGCGCAAATGTCTACCTACCCTTGGCTCAGCAGTTGTATCGTTGGTTGATTAGTCCGGTAGAGCAGGAGCTAAAAGCCAAAAAAATAAATAATCTTGCCTTTATCATGGACGTTGGTTTGCGCTCCTTACCCATGGCAGCACTCCATGATGGCACTGGTTTTATTGTAGAACGATATAGCCTTGGTTTAATGCCAACTCTATCATTAACCAACATGAACTATGTAGACATTAGGAAATTTCAAGTCTTGGCCATGGGAGCATCCTACTTTAAGAACAAAAACCCATTACCAGCCGTTCCTGTAGAGTTATCGATGGTTACAGAAAAACTCTGGTCAGGAAAGGCATTACTTAACGAAGCGTTCACCGTAGCAAATTTGAGAAAAGCTCGTGCCTCACAACCCTTTGGTATCGTTCATTTGGCTACCCATAGTGAATTCCTAGCCGGTAAGCCCAGTAATTCCTACATCCAGCTGTGGGATACCAAGCTGCAACTTAACCAGCTCCATAAACTAGGCTTAAGTAAGCCTAAGGTAGAGTTGTTGGTCTTAAGTGCCTGTCGTACTGCCTTAGGAGACGAGCAAGCCGAATTAGGATTTGCCGGTCTAGCAGTGCTAGCGGGGGTCAAGTCCGCATTGGGAAGTCTCTGGTATGTCAGCGATGAGGGTACCCTGGGGCTAATGACAACGTTTTACGAAAAATTACAGGAAGTCCCAGTGAAAGCCGAGGCGATACGGAAAGCTCAGTTAAATCTGCTCAGGGGTACAGTCCGTCTGGAGAGAGGGCAGTTGGTAACGGATCAGGGCAGTTTTCCTTTACCACCAGCCTTAGCCAAGTTGCCAGATGTGGAGTTACGACATCCCTACTATTGGAGCGCTTTTACCCTAATTGGGAACCCTTGGTAATCTTTGCTCCTGATTAACGACTCCTAGCATAGAATAATGAAGCTGAATAATTTAGCTGATAGTTATCCTGGTTTTTCCTTGATCCAAGATTGCTCAAAAAACGAGGAACGAAACCTAGGGCGTGTCAACCATTCTGCACCACTTAAGGTTAGCATAGGTGGGAGTTGAACTGAACTTTCATGGACTTAAAGGCAGGCACAGTCTTGCACAACGGCAAATATGTTCTTCATAGCCAGCTCGGCAAAGGTGTCTTTAGCATAACCTACCTAGCTATCAACGCTGAGTCTGGTCAAACCGTGGTGATCAAAACCCTCAGCGACAATCTGTGCCACCATCCCCATGGTGACCAGTTCAAGCGGCAATTTATTGCCCTTGGTAGGCTCTTGAGCGGCTGTCAGCATCAGCATTTAGTCAGGGTAATCGAATCCTTTGAAGCTGCCGGACGACCTTACCTAGTCATGGAATATATTCCGGGGCAGACGTTAGCTGAACTCATCCAAGCCAATTTGGTTCCAGAAGCTCAAGCTATTGCATACATTCGTCAAATTGGCGATGCCCTTAGCATATTACATCAAAAGGGTTTGCTGCATCTAGATGTTAGACCGGAAAATATAATTCTGCGTCAAGATACCGATAAACTAGTGCTATGTGAGTTTGGGATTACTAGTCAACTCACCCTAGGAGTCAGGCAAACCCACGCCAGTTTAATTGCTGCTGGGTATAGCGCCCCAGAACAGTACATTTCTAAAGGGCAACTTTCCCACGCAACCGATGTCTACTCTTTAACCGCAACCTTTTACTGCTTGCTAACTGGAACCCCACCCTTACCCGCACCAGTCAGGGAAGTATTGCATGCCCAGGAAGGTTTCTATATTCTTTTCCTGCCGGACTTACCACCATGTCCACAAAACCTAACTCCAGTAGTTAAACAAGCAGTCTGGCGTGGCTTGCACATGGTCACCAATCAACGTCCTCAAACTGTAGAAGCTTGGTTATCGCTGCTGCCAACTCAGGAGAAAGTTCCTCAAAGCAGTTCTCAATTGAAAGTGCTGAGTCCTCAGCAAAAGTCATTAATTTCCCCAAAACTCAGCACTCAGCCCTCAAAACTGAAGACTCAGCCCTCAAAACTGAAGACTCAGCCCTCAAAACTGAGCACTCAGCCTTCAAAACTGAAGACTCAGACTTCAAAACTGAGCACTCAGCCTTCAAAACTGAGCACTCAGACCTTAGCTGTTCTCAAAACTGTCCACGCCAAGCTCAAAACTCAAACCTCAAAACTCAAAACTACCAAAGCTGGATTCCCACTGAAAGCCCTACTGATGACCGGTGCTCTTGCCGCCTCAGCCGGATTAGGATTTGGTTTCGCACTGCGAATGAACTCTCAAAAAGAACCTGGTTCTACCATCTTCCACACCGATCAATCCTTCCCTCCTCGCAGCAATTGGCCTTTGTCAGAACCCCAACTCTGAAACACCTTCAACCTCATCAAGGTGGTTTATTCATATTCATACTTGTACAGGACTTACAGCACACTGGCCACCAAACGCGCTTAATAAGTAGTAGGGCGACTAAGGAAAAGTTACTTCCTAAGTCCTGTTAGATTTAAATACATAAAGTGATATAATAATAAATTTTTAAATTAAAAGGACATGGCAGATTGGACAAACTGAGGATATACGAGGCAAGTAACTAGATTTGAATTCACTCATAATCCTGGGCAAGTACGTTATAATTTGTTACGTAAGCTAAAGAAACTTATCAATGAGTAACTCTGTAATTCATGCCTTTTTTCTGGGTAGGGCTGCAGCTCAAGCCATTAATCGGCAGCTCGAGGATGCTCTGACCAATGCCCTGAGTGAGTTAGGCAAGTTTGATGCTGAGCAGCGTGATCGACTGCGGCAGTTTACCGATCAGGTAATAGAAAGTGCCAATCGGGAAGCCGGAGCAGCAGCTGATTCTACTATTAGTAACACAGGTAGTAACACAGGTAGTAACACAGGTAGTAACACAGGGAAAACAGGATCCAAGCCAGCTGATCTGCAAGCGATGATTGATGAGCTGCGAGCAGAAATTGCCAGCTTGCGTACTGAATTAAAAAACTATCGCAAGCAATCTTGATAAGATTAATCGTTACTGCCCTAAATTATTTACAAAAGGGAGTAGTTTCGAGGCTTTTTAATCTTTTTTTAATAACCTGCTATTTTTTTGATAAAAACCTTACAGAGAAATCCGAGTGTCTGCTCTTTCTCAAAACTCTATTAACCTTACACTAGATCAGGAACGCAATGTGTCTAGCCAAAGTTCTATAGGTAAGCCATACAGCGAAAAAGCTTATCGGTGGAATCAAGAAAATTACTCCCGTCAAAGGCGTTTTATTGATATTTGGCGTTTTGTTTTGACCCTCATGACTGGGTTGTGGCTTGATGGGAAACCTTGGAGTTATCGGGGAGGATATACGGAGCAAAAGCAGGCATATAGACGCAAAACACAAGCTATCTGGATTCGAGATACATTCTTAGATCTCGGACCAACGTTTATCAAAGTTGGACAGTTATTCTCCACTCGTGCCGATTTATTCCCCAGTGAGTACGTAGAAGAACTTAGCAAACTACAAGACCGGGTTCCTGCCTTTAGTTACGAGCAAGTTGAGCAGATCATCCAGGAAGATTTAGGCAAGCCCATCAAGGAACTGTTCAGTGGTTTTGACCCAATTCCTCTGGCGGCGGCTAGCTTAGGGCAAGTTCACAAAGCTCAACTTCGCAGTGGTGAAGAGGTAGCGATTAAGGTCCAAAGACCAGGCTTAAAAAAACTGTTTACCATTGATTTACAAATTCTCAAGGGGATCGCCTATTACTTTCAAAACCATCCAGACTGGGGGCGTGGTCGGGACTGGAGCGGGATTTATGAAGAGTGCTGTCGCATTCTTTGGCAAGAAATTGATTATCTCAATGAAGGTCGAAATGCAGATACATTTCGGCGCAACTTCCGCAGCTATGACTGGGTGAAGGTACCCCGTGTCTACTGGCGCTATACCTCATCACGAGTTTTGACCCTAGAATTTTTACCAGGGATTAAGATTAGTAGTTACGAAGCTCTAGAAGCAGCTGGTCTAGACCGCAAATTAATCGCTCGTCTGGGCGCAGAAGCTTACCTACAGCAGTTGCTAAATGATGGCTTCTTCCATGCTGACCCCCATCCGGGAAATATTGCGGTTAGTCATCAAGGTTCCCTGATATTTTACGACTTTGGCATGATGGGGCAGATTAAGGCCAATGTGCGCGAGCAACTGATGGAAACCCTGTTTGGCATTGCCCAAAAAGACGGCGACCGAGTGGTGACTTCCCTAATTGAATTGGGTGCGCTCTCACCAGTGAGTGATATGGGACCGGTAAGGCGCTCAGTTCAGTACATGCTGGATAATTTCATGGATAAGCCCTTTGAGGAGCAATCGGTCAGTAACATCAGCGATGACCTCTACGAAATTGCTTATGGCCAGCCTTTTCGATTCCCAGCAACGTTCACATTTGTGATGCGAGCCTTTTCTACACTGGAAGGAGTGGGTAAAGGCTTAGACCCCGAATTTAATTTTATGGAAGTTGCAAAACCCTTCGCACTAGAGATTATGACCAACGGCAACACTCCTGACAACAATAGCTTTATTAATGAACTGGGACGCCAAGCCGCACAGATGAGTAGTACAGCATTAGGTTTGCCCCAGCGCATTGAAAGTACTATTGATAAATTAGAAAGAGGAGACCTGCGCATTCGAGTGCGCTCTATTGAATCAGACCGGGTTTTACGACGGCTGAGTGGTATTCAGTTGGGAACCAACTATACTTTATTAATCAGTGCGTTCACCCTTTCGGCTACTATTTTATTTGTCAATGGTAATGTTGTACTAGCCTTGGTAGTCGTTTTGGTGGCAGCTATGTTAGGATTTGCCTTAATTAGGTTGCTCCGACGGCTTGACCGGTTTGATCGGATGTTGTAGTTGTTGTAAAGTCGTAATAACTCCTTATTCCACGATCTATCCACTGTACTAGCAAGTACTAGGAGGCTAAATCGTTGGATATTTCGGCATTTATCCGGACATCTTTGGACATTTCCTTAATTAAACTGAATTAGGTCGATAATAATTATGCTTCTATCCATCAAAACCAAACTGAAGCTCACGGACGAGCAGAAAAGACATCTCCAAAAATTAACCTCAAACCCTTGCACTGCCTGGGTCAAAACCGAGTTTCTGGAGATGTCTAAAGCATCAAGCCAGTAAACAACCGATGTGATGAAAAGTTGCTTCGCCGGTATTACAGATCCGGGCTTACTACGTACAGTTAACCAAGATGACTACTACATAGACCCGGACGGTCGCTTCTTTATTGTTGCCGACGGCATGGGTGGTCATGCCGGTGGACAAGAGGCAAGTAAAAT